>NZ_DKXK01000079.1:15861-42020 GCF_002492185.1 Lactococcus sp. UBA7128 | reverse complement strand
TTTCGTCTACCTAATAATTTTTATAAATAGTTAAAGGAAGTTTTTTTAGATAATATGGTATACTAGGGGTAGTAAAAGGAATTTTTAAGGAGTTCTATATGAAAAAATTTAAATTACCATTACTTATAGTGAGCTCATTTGCTGCTCTCTTACTTCTTGCAGCTTGTGGCAACAATACGAATGCTAAAAAAGACACAAGTTCTGAATCTTCTAGCTCTGTCAAAAGTTCTACCTCAGACACAAACAAAAAATCTGATACAAAAGCTTCTGAGAGCACAGACACTGCATCATCTACAGAAGCTCCAAAATCTTCCACCACTGAAAGCAGTGACACGGGTTGGGTAGACAACTCGAATAATCCTGTAGAAAATAACGGTGCAGGTGGACACAGTCCACAAGCTGACTCTAATGCATCTTCCTCTCACTCAGAAACAGACACTGTCGGGCATTCTTGGGTGTTGGTCTACGTTGATAAGTCTGGAAACAAGCATGAATCAACAGTTTCAACATCTTACAAAGAGCTTCAAGATAAAGCCAATGCTTTACTTGCCTCTGGTGAAGCAACCTCTTATTATTTTATTCAAAAATAAAAAAAGTAAGCTATTAGATTTTATCTAAAATAGCTTACTTTTTATTTGGGGCAAGCACATGTTCTACAAAGCATCATTCATAATAGAATGAATCATCGAAATCACTCTACCTGTTGATTTTCCATCGCTGTATTGGTAAGTTTTTTTGAAAAAATCACTTCTTTTTTTCTTATATTCATCGTCCTTACAGCTTTGAAGTGCTCTGATTAGGTCATCTTCATTAAATGCCAACTGACCTGGAAATTCATTCCTGTAATCAATGGTTAATCCTGGTTTCATTGAATATTTTTTAAAATCAGGAACATAAGCAACAACAGGCTTGTCAAAAATCATCCAATCAATAGCAATAGCAGAATAATCTGTTATTAGAACATCGCTCACACAAAAAATTGAGGAAATTAATTCATCCTCAATAAAGAGAACATTAGGAGTATCAGCATATCTTGAATCTGGAATCAAAGGGTGTGCCTTATAAATAATAATGTAGTCGCTCCCTAGGGCTTTCTGCACACGCTCCAAATCTATAGCGACTTCTCTAAAATGGGTGCTTATACGGCCACGGAATGTCGGAGCGTAAGTGATAACTGTTTTATTTTCTATGAAAGGATACTTTTCCAAGAGCCTTTTTCTTGTTTTATCTACAAAGTCCGAATCAAAAATTTTATCGTTGTTAGGTATGCCTGTTACAAGTACATTTTTCTCTGAGAGATTAAAGGCTTCAGCATAAATCTTTTTAAAAAAATCAGAGTTCGCAATGACATAGTCATAGTTTTTAACTTCATAATCACGCTCTACCTTGTTTCCAAAATTCTTCAACGCACCTGTCGCATGCCATACTTCCAATACTTTGACTTTGCTTCTGTGAGGAAATTTAGAAATCACAAAATTATTGTAGTCAATGATAACCAACTTTGAACTTTGGATGATAAAAAGCTGTCTGATACAAGCCAGGCCATATCGGAGATTTCCTAAAAATGTTGGCTTGAACTTGAACAACAAAGTTTTCAGCTCATATCTCTGTTCTGCGGCTAGAGCTTCATACAAAATTTTAAAATCTTTTGAGAGGTTATCATGCTCTAGAGAGATAAAGGTAATTCGATTTTTGTGCAGGCGCGAAAGAAAAGTAAATGGATAAAAGAAAGACAAAATAAGAGTTAATACAATCGCTTTAAATTTCACTAAAAACCTCTGTCATTCTTCTTTAAAACTGTATTTTAAATCTTTTTTGATTTGACTTGAAGAGTGCTTGCCGCGAGAAAAATACATAATTTTTAGCTCAGGAAATTTCTCCTTCAAAAAGGCAAGTTTTTCATGCCACTCCTCTCCCATAGCAAATATATCAACATCAAACCTATCAATATACAAGCCCTTATCCTCCCATGATTGCTCAGAAACCACTAGATTCCCCCATCGCATCGCTTCTAAAACGCATTTTCTAGTATTACAGTTTTTACAGGCTTTTTTATTCTTTCCTTCCTTAAATTTATCTGTAGAAAGCATCACAATACGCCTGTCTCCCAAATTTCGAACATGTCTTAACATATCACTATGACTTTCGTGCAAAATGTCAAAGCTTCCTGCTACTAGAGTTATTTTTTCTTTCATCCATTTATTCTCGTGTTAATACGCTGTCCTCCTTGTACCTAAAGGCACTAAGGAGGAACGGCAATTCATATATCAATTGCCTGAGCGTCTTATTCATCATTCTTCAAAAAAATATCGTTTTTGAAGAATTACTTCATAATCTTTTATTAAAAGTTGCTGCGCTGATTTGGAATAGGGGACACGCTATCATCCTTACACCTAAAGACACTAAGGAGGATTGATTGATGAATTATTGTGCTAATTGCTCTTGAAGCAAGTTACGAACGCGTGTTTTTTCGTCTTCAGTCACTACTTGAAAACTTAAGCTATTGAGCATCTGTCCTTGTCCTTGAATGGATTCATGGACGACATTACCAAAAGCTTGATTATAATTCAGTACGATTTTTTGCATCTGATCCCAAGTCAAATCTGTTTTAACATTTCCACCCAGAGCTTCAAGAATACCTTGATAAGCCGTGAGACTTTGCGGAGATTTTATCTTACTTAGAATAGCAGCGATAACTTCTTGTTGGCGCTTTTCTCGTCCATAAGTCCCCCTTGGATCGTCATGGCGCATACGAACATAAGCAAGAGCTTCCTTACCATTTAAAGTATTTTCTCCCTTATGAAAAGTCATATCATCAACCTTAAAATCTAGGTCAGAGTTAACGGTTATCCCGCCTAGAGCATCAACCAGATGTTCAATACCGCTAAAATTCATGGTCACATAGTGATCAATATCCAGTTGAAGCAATTGATTGACCGCTGCTATGGAAGCTGCTGCTCCTCCCTGAACATAAGCAGCATTAATCTTATTAGAAGCTGTAATGGATCCGTCTGCAGCTTCAATAAAGGTATCTCTGGGAATGGAAACCATGGTCGTTTGCTTTGTTGTCGGATTAACCGTAACCAGCATCAAGCTGTCTGTTCTGCCTGATAAATCTTCCTGCCGTGAGTCAAGACCCATGATTAGAAAAGATAAAGGCTTATTTTCACTGATCGCACGGCTGGCCTCCGCTTGGTTTTTCGAAGTTTCCAGTGGAGCATAGGTTTTATCAATATTTACCCTTGCTGTCTGGTAGAAAAAAGCAGCAAAGGCCGTGCCTGTAACAAGTAGAAGTCCTAAAGTAATTAATATTGCGTTTCTTATCGGATGTTTCTTTTTCTGCTGTTTTTTCTTGCTTCTGTTCATTGCCATACTGACCTCTTTTTCTATCACATATATAACTACATAAACATTTCTTTTGTGACATTTTTTCCATCACATTATATTCAATTATATCATTATTTGCATCTTTTGCAACGAGATTACAATTTTATCGTCAATAAATTAAAGTTATATATTTGAAACTTTAATATTTGATAAAAAAAGAAAGGAAATCCTTTCTACTGCATAATCATTTCAACAATTTTTCGGCTGCTGTTGCTTTGAGAACAGGGATTAAAGCGCTGGTTAAAAGCTTTTAACCGCTCCTGATCAAAGTGCCTATCTCGAATGGCTAAAAGAAGTTCATCCTCCGTCTGAAATGGCGAGCTGGGGAGGTCATTATGTACATCCAGATAGAAACCTCGCAAGGCTGTACCATAAACGTCTAAGTCATACATATAAAAGTAAATAGGACGATTCAAAATAGCATAGTCAAAGAAAACCGATGAATAATCTGTTACTAATACATCTGCCATAAGATAAGCTTCATGAATGTCCGAAGTCGCAGGCATCGAGAACACAAAATCTCTTAGGTTCGCATCAATCTGAACTTGATTTGAAATTAAATAATGCGGTTTGAACAGGACAACGTAATCTTGCCCCAGCACAGTTTTCCAACGTGCAAAATCAACTTGTAACTTGATATGGTAACCGTCTAAGCCATAAGTATCATCCCGCCAAGTGGGGGCATAGAGGATGACCTTTTTATCTAAAGGCAACTTATAGGTTGTTTTGAGTTGTTTCACTTTTTCAGGTGTTGCTTTGCTCAACACATCTGTCCTTGGATAGGCTACTTGAATCATTTTTTCTCGAGGAAACTGAAAAGCCGTTTCAAATTTTTCAGCCGCAAAGGAAGAAGGTGCAACCAGCCAATCCCAGTGCCTACTGTCTTGATCATAAGATTTGACCATTTGCCCGTGCGTCAGATAGGCACGATAATGTTTACCTGTGTCTTCAATATCATGCCCTAAACGTTTCAGAGGCGTACCATGCCAAGTTTGAAGGTAAATCTGGTCTTTAGCCTTGTGATAATAAGGCGCCATTTTGGCATTGAAAACCCAGTATTTTGCCTTGACTAAGGCTTTGTAGTAAGCCAAACTGTTGAACTTAACCACCTGAGCAGCTCCTGCAACGGGATAGGGCTTTTTTAAAGCCCAAACCAGCTGATAGTCCGAATAAGCAGGATGCTCCCGTAAAGCTTCAAAGATAGCGCCAGGGCTGTCCCCTACTGATTTGCCATTATAACTAGCAAAAAGAACCATCTTGGGTTCTCGCTTAATGAAAAAGGTTAAGAGGTATAAAAATATTGCAAGCAAGGATTTTAATACAACGCGCCTTAAGTTCCCCAAAAAACTCACCCATGTCATGACTGATTCTCCCTAGCTTTGCTTTGATCATTTGTATTTGGCTTGTTTTCAGCGCCTTTAATCATGAAACATCAAAATTTTTGAATTCTTTTGCCACATCAACCAGCGCTGCATGGAAAACCATATCCATATCGTAGTATTGATAATTCCCTAAACGGCCACCAAACTTGACTTTATCCGCTATCTTATCTGCCTCTTTACGGTAAAGTTTGAATATCTCAGAATTTTTATGATCGTTAACTGGATAATAAGCTTCCTTAGTTTTGTCCCAATTTTGAGGGTATTCTTTGGTTATCACACTCTTGCCCTCGTCAGAGTTTTGATCAAAATGTCGCCACTCCATCACTCGCGTATAAGGCGTTTCGGCATCTGTGTAATTAATGACGGCATTTCCCTGAACATTGTTAGAGTCGTGTATTTCATGCTCAAAATGTAGAGAACGCCACTCTAACTCACCATGTATGTAGTCAAAAAAGCTATCAATCATACCTGTATAAATAATCCGTGGAAATTCTGCCAAGTAAGCTTCTTTATCCGCAAAGAAATTCACGCTTAACTGCACATCGATCAGATCAGAAGCAAGCATCTTCTCAAAAATAGACGTATAGCCATTCACTGGTACACCTTGATAACGATGATTGAAATAGTTGTTGTCATAAAGATAACGAACAGGAAGGCGCTTGATGATAAAACTTGGAAGTTCTGTGGCAGAACGCCCCCATTGTTTTTCAGTATAGCCCTTGATTAGCTTTTCATAGATATCTGTACCGATGAGAGAGATGGCTTGTTCTTCTAAGTTTTTAGGATGAGCGATTACTCCAGCTGCTTCACGTTGTTCTGCGATTTTGGCTGCTGCTTCTTCTGGCGTTTTAGTGCCCCACATCTGGTAAAAAGTATTCATATTGAAAGGAAGATTATAACGTTCTCCCTTATAGTCTGCGACTACCTGATTAATGTAGTTATTGAACTCCGTAAACTGGTTGATATAGTCCCAGACTTCTTTATTATCCGTATGAAAAATATGTGCCCCATATTCATGAACATTAATCCCCTGTTCCTTGCGCGTATACATGTTCCCACCGATATGGTCGCGTTTGTCAATCATGAGTACACGTTTGCCTCGTTTGGCAGCTTCATAGGCAAAAATAGAGCCATAAGGACCTGTACCAACAATGAGATAATCGTAGTTTTTAGTGTTATGCTTCATCCGTTTTTAAGCTTCGCTTTCTTGTATATTTTGCGCAAATTTACAGGCTTTCCAATCAAGCCTACAGGGTAAACTGCTCTCCTCCAGCTGTAAATCACTGATTTAATTTCAAATTTTCAATATAAGGGTGATGGCCATTTTTCCATGAAAGTTGTCCTGTGTAAAGCGCACGATGACCTCCTCTATGATAGCCTATGCCATTGACCCAGCCATGGAGCATCACATGGGTTCCTCCAAAAATGTCCAAACCACCAGGACCAACGACAATTCCCCCTGTGCTGTGTGTCGTTAGCAAAGGGGCTACATACTGATAAGGGCCATAAAGATTTTTACTCGTGGCATAACCTGTAAAATAATGTGACGTCCCGTAATTACCTGCTGAGAAAAAGAGGACGTAAGTACCATCTGGCGCTACGGCTAATTCTGGATTTTCAATGGTTGATACAACTTTCTCTGTGCCGTTGTGAGGGGGATTAGGGATTGACAAATCTGTCAGCAGTTTTTTAGGATTGCTCCCGATAAGCTCTGCATTACGGTCAATCTCAATCATCCACAAGTGACTAGGAATTTTGATGTCATTACCATCGTTCTTATAGAGGAGATAATATCTGCCTGTATTATGGTCCTTAAAGAAAGCAGGATCAATGACGCCACCTTCAGTATCTGAGATAATGAAAGGATAGTCTCTCGCCTCAAACTTCGCTGTGGCACTCTTAGTTGTAGCGATTCCAATACGGCGTTTGCCATTTTCTTTACTGGGTGCTGAAAAGGCCAGTAAGGCTTGGTCGTCCCAAACCACCACATCCGGCGCCCAAAAATCCGTAGCTTTTGACCATTCTGGTGTGTGAGGCAAGGCATTCCCGCGTAACTTGTAGGTGCCTTGTGGCGTATCTGCAGTCGCAAAAGGAACAACGCCGATATCTGATGCTGTTGAAAAAGCGTAATATTTCCCTTTAAAGGCTATACCTGCAGGGTCTGGGAAGTTTTCTGTTGGTTCTCCTATTTTTTCTTTGGTCATGATGTTCTCCTTTTTGTTTTCCTTTAACTTTTTTAATAGAAATACAATACTTTTATAGATGAAGGATTTTTTCATAATGCTCCTAATGTTCCTTAGAAATATTTGCCCCCAGATTTTAACTTTCAAAAGAACTTCTGTCCCACTTACACTCCATATAGTGAGAGGATATCTTTCCAATGCCCTGTTTGTTTTAACAAGTGTTCAATTATCTCACGCACAGCGCCATCACCTGCCTTGCTCCTTGAAACATAATCTGCAATAGCTTTAATCTCTGAAACAGCATCTACTGGGGCGCCTTTGAACGCTGCCTGACTCATAGTAGAAAAATCATTCAAATCATCTCCAATGTAAGCGACATTTTCGTATGTCAGACCTTTTGTTACCAAAAGCGAATCTAACTCTGTTTTTTTATCAGAAATCCCTTGAATTGCAATAATTCCAAGCTCCTTAGCACGTATATCCACAGCTTCACTCTTTCGCCCTGTCAACATTATTGCCTCAATGCCAACTTTGGAAAGGGCAGCCAAAACAAGTCCGTCTTTAATGCTAAAAGCTTTAAATTCTGAACCATTTGTTCCTAAATACACCTTGCCATCAGATAAAGTACCATCAACATCTAGAACTATTAACTTTATATTTTTTAAATGTGTCATAAGGTAATTCCTGTCTTAAGAATTTCATTGCTCGCAATTGTGCCAACTAAATTTTTATCTTTATCAAAAACAGGAGCTGCACTAATGCCTGCTTTTACCATAATTTCTAATGCGTTTATCGCTAACAAATCTTCTGTTAGAACGATTGGATTGGGAGTTGCAATTTCGCCAGAGGTAACTTTATAAACATCAAGCTTTCCTGCTACCACACGTCGGACATCACCATCTGTAATTACACCATAAAGACGATTTTCAGCATCTAAAACATTGACAAGTCCGAGCTTCCTTTTGGAAATTACAAGAAGCGCTTCGGCTAATTGAGTGTCCATTTGAGATACAGGAACTTCTTCTCCAGTAACCATAAGGTCTGAAACTTTAAGCAATAATTTTTTTCCCAAAGCACCGGCTGGATGAAATAGAGAAAAGTTACGGTCACTAAAGCCATGAAGCTGACTTACCACAATAGCAAGAGCATCTCCTATAGCAAGAGTTGCTGTACTTGAACTGCTCGGAGCTAGTCCATTTGGGTCGGCTTCTGATATTTTAGGTAAAACAAGCGCAATATCACTATGTTTTGCTAAGGAAGATGAAGAATTACCCGTAATTGAAAGTAATCTCGCTCCTATCATTTTTATGTTTGAGATTAATGCAATCAGTTCGCCCGTTTCCCCGCTGAAACTGATACCAATAACAATATCCTTGGCTTCAATCATTCCTAAATCCCCATGCGCAGCCTCTGCAGCATCAAGAAAAAATGATGGCGTTCCAAGACTTGAGAAAGAGGCTGCAATTTTTTCACCAATATGACCTGATTTACCGATGCCACAAACAATTACCTTTCCTGTCCGTGTGGCAATCAACTCAATAACTTTTTCAAAATCAGCGCCCAACGTTTTTTTAGTGGCTTCTAAAGCTAAAATTTCTGAGTCAAATACTTTTTGAGCAGCTCGAATTACATCAATTTCTTTATTCATGGTTAAGCCTTATTCACCAAATTATAGATTTCAACTAGTTCTGTCAGTATCTTATCAGCATCTTCAAGTCTCACTTGATTAGGACCATCTGCCCAAGCGTTAGCAGGATCTGGATGAATTTCCATAAAGAGATGGTCAATTCCCATCGCAACAGCTGCTTTTGCTAAAGAAGGAACATACTCTCGATTTCCACCTGTTGTTTCTCCTAGTCCACCAGGTTGTTGAACAGAGTGGGTCGCATCAAACACAACGGGATGTTTCAGTGTTTGCATGTAGAGCATTCCCGTATAATCCACAACCAAGCGATTATAGCCAAAAGTTGAACCGCGTTCTGTCAGCCACACGTCTTTTGCCCCAGCTTCTTCTAACTTAGTAATTGCATTTTTCATGTCCCAAGGCGCAGCAAATTGCCCTTTCTTAACATTGACAGTCTTTCCTGTTTGAGCAGCTGCAACTAACAAATCTGTTTGTCGAAAAAGAAAGGCTGGAATTTGGATAATGTCAACAACTTTTGCGACAATCTCAGCCTGATAAGACTCATGTATGTCTGTTGTTACTTGAATGCCATGAATGTCTTTTACCTTTTGTAAAAGTCTTAATCCTTCTTCCATTCCCAAACCACGTTTGGAATTTATAGAAGAGCGATTGGCTTTATCAAATGACCCTTTAAAAATGAAATTGATTCCCAAGCGGTCCGTAATTTCTTTAAGCTTAGCAGCAACTTCAAGGACCATTTCTTCATTTTCCATCGGATCTGGTCCAGCGATTAGTGTGAGTTTTTTGTTCATTTTGCTATCTTTCTTTTATTTTTTGATATACTTCAGCTTGAGCGAAGTCATAAATATCATCAATATCTACACTTTCATATTTACTTATCTCAAATGGATAGGCCGATTTCCCATGATATAATTTCCACTTAATCATATCTTTCCTATTAGCTATATAAATACCATCATTAACATAAAAATAATTAGGCAGATTATTTTTTGGAGTGATGGGAAGAATTGAATAGTCAACATTAACAGGTCCACTATCATTCCAAATATATTTTTGAAGCTTTGTTACAGTTACTAACGAATCAAACCCTTTTTCTTTAACTTCCAAAAATTTATTAATTAGTTCAGGACCAATAAGAGGAGCTGTTGCAAAAGCCCAAACAAGGATTTCCCCATCTAGATTGCTTGCTATATATTCAACAACCTCATTAAAACTCTTTGTCTTTTCATCAGCATAGTCTCTAGGTCTATATTGATCAGCTGCTCCGTTTTTTCTTGCAATATCAAGCATTTCCTCAGAATCACTAGAAACAACTATACGAGAAATTTCTGGAACTTTCTTTAGCTGATTTATTTTATTTACTAATAGATTTGTATCTCCAAAAGGAAGCAAATGCTTATTGGGTAATCTTTTACTTCCCGCACGCACAGGAATGACTGCAACAATTTTTTTATTTATCATGCAGCCACTCCTATATTCACGGTTTGCTGTATGATGTTAATTCTACTTATCGCTGCTTGCTTGCGATTATACCCGAACAAATAATATTTGCAAACTCAAAATCTTCCGGAGTATCAATATCGAATGCCTCAATTTTAGATGCTTCTAAAAGATAAGGCTTTTCACCATATCTTTGTCCTAGTTTCAATGCTATTTCACGTTTCGTCATATATAAACCCATTGTTTCGATAATGGTATCCTCTAAATCCTTAGAGTTTGGAACATGATTTCTGTTATAAGTTGGGCGATTTTCTCTCCATAGATATAGTTTTTCTTTTCTAACAAGAACTACAGAATCATTGTTATCTGATGCTTTTAATGTGTTAATTCCTCTTTGTATAGTCTCTTTTTTTATAAATGGGGAGGTCCCTAGACCTTGAATATAAATATCAGCTTCCACCTGTCTGACCTGATTCATAAAAAGCTGATGACCATCTGTATTATTATTCGCAAATTTTGCCTCACGCTTCAAAGGAATAGCACCACATCCTTTTCCTATCTCCAAAATTTCATCTGAATCTGAATCAATGTAAACTTCATCAATTTCTTCAACAGTCAAGAGAGTTTCTAATAAATGTTGAAATAGGGGTTTCCCAGCTAGGTTACGCATGTTTTTGCCTAAAACCCGTTCACTCGTTCCTTTGGCTGGAAGAAAAGCTACTACTTTCATCAAAATGCTCCTTCCTCATCGTATATTGTCATTGCATCCACTCCTAAAGTAATTTTATCAATGATATTCTTCTCTGTTTGGATAACTTCAATAGCTCTGGTAACCACTTTTTCCTCAATTTCTTGCGGGATGATGGCAACACCATTGATATCAGCGAAAATCAAATCCTTTGGTTTAATACTAACTCCATTGATTGTAATCGGTACATTATGACCTTCAAGGGTAGCACGCCCGCGTACGTCCTGAGCAAAGTAACCTACGGCAAAAACTGGATAGCCCAAGTCTTTGACTTCTTTGGCATCACGTGTTACTCCTCCAATGATAGAGGCAATTGCTCCACTACGAATAGCCAAATTCGCATTCAATTCTCCAAAATAAGCTCTGTCAAAGACTTCATTTTCAACAATAATAATATCTCCTTCGTTGACACTCTTGTATGTATCTAATGCAGCATATATTCCCCGAAAATCTTCGCCTTCTTTTAACTTTCTTATCTTTAAAGTATTTGCACGTCCAAAACTTTTTGCCCCTTCAATATTGGGATGTAAACCTGCAATCATTTGATTTTTATACCCCATATCATCCATAATGTCGGAGAATATGGAGGAGTTAAATATGCTTGATAAGCTTTTCAGTTTTCTACTTGTTAAATTTTCCATGTTTTTACCTATAAACTTCCATCTCTGGAGTATGCATATAAACGCTATACATCACCACAATGTTTATCCCTATTTCAATAATTTATAGAGGCACCTACCCCATTACCTTATTCGATTACTAATCTCCCTAAAACTTCTTTCAAAATGTTTCAAATTAAGGCGCTCAACAGTGTCCCATTGTTCCGCATATCCTAAGGGCTGAATATATAATGCCTGGTTTGAGAAACTCAATTTAAATGCTGCTCCATATTTTTGTATATCATTCTGAGTTTTAGTTTTCCTTGTCACAAAATGTAAAATCTCATTGCTTTCAAGTTCAAAACTATACTTAGTTTCACTTTCTTTTAAAATAAGTAAACTTCTATAGTCATTATTGTTGATATTAGCATATGACTCCTCAAAGAAGATAACATTACTGCTTTTCTTTTGTTCCTCTCTATAATGTTGAACTATTACAAAGGTGCTTTCTCCAGTATATGCAACAGTCGGATTATAAGTCTCTGCCTTTAAATCATCTCTGTTAAAAAAATACTTGAGTAACAAATTAATTTGACTGATATATGGAGAATGGGAATATATTATAGGATTTTTATTGTTATCCAAAATGAACAATAAACTCGAAAATAGCTTATGATAATTGACAAAACTATAATAAAAATCATCTCCCAAAACAATATTGTTATCCGAAAACTTCTCCATATAGGCAGATGCTGAACTAGCAAAATGAATTGCCCTTGTGTATTTCTCAGGTAATTCAGGATAAAAATCTATAGGAAGCGGGGATAAACTATGGACTCCCAAGCCGTACCACTCTCTGTTTTTTTCATCTGAAAACCATGACCTTGGATGGTGTTTAAGGTGAATTATATCATCCACAGATGCATAAAAATCTAAAGCGATTTGAGTCCTTAGCGTCGCAATCTCGGTTGCTGCTAAATACGAATCATGGTCTTGATCAAATCGTTTTAACAGATACTTCACCCTTTCACCATGCCTAGGAGTTATCGCCCATTTTCTTATAAATCGAACATTATTCAAAACTACCAAAGTCGTAGGATTTACTATATCTAATTCAAAATGTCCAAAAAAATCTTTTATTTTACTGAGCTCGTATTCACTTAAGGATTTCAGGCTATTATGAAAATCAAAAAGTTCATGTGATTTTCCTTCGTATTTTTTTTGAGATAATGATGAGGTCGAGAATAAAATGGCCTTATCAGAACTACCGTTTGGAAAAGAAGCGCTGTGTTTTAAAAGCAACTTTAAAAACGGACCATCATACTTATATTTACTTATTTTTTCAAAATAATCAGTACCAAGTTCAAAAACAGAGATAGGTAATTTTTTTAAAGAAGCATATATCTTAAAGCTGCCTTCCCAAAAATCACCTGATGTATAGAATTCGCTAAATTCAGTAAGAATGATATTATTTTCCGAAAAAAATGAGTCGTATTCACTTTGAGTAGCAGCTTCTATTTCTTCAAAAGTCTTATACCTAGGCCACCCCACTCTCAAGCCTTTGTCAAAAATGATAACTTCATCAAATATCCCGCTATGAATAATATTATCTATTTTTAAATTCGCCCTCTTTAGTGAATCTTTGCCTTCAACTTCATCAACCTCTGAATTATTTGTATCATTTAAAATCAAAATTGCATAGGCCGCTTTATTAACTGTTAATCTGTGTACAATGCTCACTGTCAATGAAATCGGTAACGAAACATTATATATGACTTTCTTCTGTTTTTCCATTTTTTAGCCTTTTATAACCCTTCTGAACTTACGAACCCCTTTTTTAAAACCTTTTGAAATTACAGTAACATTGTTCTTTTTATCAGATTCCTCTACATCAGTAATAGCTATCAGTCTATTTTTTGAAATCGTCATCATAGTATCTTCAATGTAGCCTATATTATTCTGAACAATACTGAAATGATTCTCTCCTTCTCTTGATGTTATTGATAAAAAATTATAGTCAAAAGCTGCATATCGCTCTGTATAACCAATCCAGATACTAAATACATTTTCATCAAAAGTATAATATACATTTTCTTTGAATACTTGATTGCCTTTCTCCCACTCTAGTTGAAGAACTCTAGATTTGAGTGAATCACCATCACCTTCGATTAAAAGTGATAGCAATAAGGTATCGCGTTTAATTTTTTTGTTATCTCCCATATAGATAAAATTAATTACAGCACTGGCATTACTTGTTGGGGCGTTCGAAATGATAATCGAAAACATTCTCACTGCCGTATTTTCACCTTGCTTACTTGTTTGACCAAAAACAATTTTCCCTGTAGATTCTTGAATATCTACATTTGGTACAATGCTGCTTTCTTTTCTTAACTTAATGTTGTGAATTTTAAAGTAAGTTTCAAAATCATATTTTCCAATATCTTGGACAGTCTTTATTTTTTCCATCTCATGAATATTATTCGAATATTTCAACGGGTTAAGTGTATCAATTTCATATTCAGATAAATATTCATTTTTTAATGCATCAAAAAGTAATTGCTTAAAGTCATTCTTTACCCTATTGTTTTCAAACAAGAACCAGAAAACTGTTCCTACAATTTTTAATTTATACCTTTCAATTTGTTCCGGTTCATTTGTCTTCAAAAACTTAAGCATTGAAAAATGAAGTTTAAGTTCATCATTGAAATTTTCATTATAAGTCCCCATCAATCCTTCTGGTCTAACAATTCTTAATAGTAGTTCTTTGTTAAGTGAGGAAATTTTTGATGTTGAAAGCAATGCTGTATAAGTGAAAAAGGCATCCTCAGCTACAAATTGATCTAGATTTTTCAATCCAGCATTTTTAATGAAATCCAATAAAAACATCTTGTCATAAAGATAGGGCGTTATTTGACGTAAATCAATATCTTTTCCTGAAAATCTGCCTTCATTTTCTAAATATGGATTAAATACAGGCTGTATTTCTCCATTTAATCCTTTTTCAGCCATTCCAAAAACTATAATATCCGATGAGGTATTAAAAGCTCTATAGTATGCATCATGAAGTAAGTATGGATAAAATTCGTCATCTGCATCTAAAAACTGTAAATATTCTCCCCGTGCAAGTTGAACACCAATATTGCGCGCATTTCCTGGATTACTCTGACCAATTGATTTAAAAGTAATTCTATCATCACGTTTCGCAAATTCTTCAATAATTTCTAAAGAATTATCTTCAGAACCATTTTCAATAATAATGATTTCAATTTCACGAAGTGTTTGCTCTGTAACTTGTTGAAGTGTCTTTCTAAGGTAGAGTGAGGCGTTATGAACTGGAATCACAACACTGACCTTATAAAGCTTCTTCAAATAATCTATGTAATATTTCTCAGGATTATTTGCAATTTGTTGTATCTTCCACGTATAGATGAAATCAATACTTGTTAAATTATCTTGTTCTAAAGCAATTTTAAAGTCTTCCGACATCTCTTTTAAAACATCTAAAACTCTTTCATCCCGAGCATGGGTCATTTTTTCAATTGCCCAAAAATATTTTTCAAACATTTGCTTGTAAAATTTATAAAGATATTTTTCTAAAGCACCCTTTTCGATTAATTGAGCTCTTATTAATCGAAATTGTTGAATTAAAAATTCAACTTTTTTTCCGATATTGTTTACAGTAGAATTTGGATTATCTTGACGATAAAAATAGAGAGGGTCCTTGATAAACACCATATCCCTTGCAGAAATATTAATTTTCCAAAAAAGACCTGTGTCACCATAACTTTTGACTGATTCATCCCAAGCAATATTATTTTTCTCTATCATAGCTTTACGATAAATTGCATTCCAGGGATAAACTTGAACAAAAATATCACTGTTTTTCACATCAATTAGTTTGTCATAATTGTCTGGATATTCCCACAAGATATCACGTACTATGCTCTCCTTCTCTGAAAATTCAGTCCAGTTTGAACGAACAACATCAACATCAAATTGCTTAGCTGTCTGATAAAGGCGCTCATATGCATTTAAAGCAACATAGTCATCACTTTCAAATTCAGCTATATATTCACCGCGTGCCTCACGTACTCCTAAGTTAAACGCTTTACCAATGCCACCGTTTTCAACGTTGAAAACTCTAAACCTCGAATCACCTGAAGTAACTTTTTCTATAATTGAAGAACTACCGTCAGTAGAACCATCATTAATAATAATAAACTCTAAGTCTGTTAACGTTTGATTCTTAAGACTAAGCAATGCCTCTTCTAAATAGTTCTCAACGTTATAAACTGGAACAATAACTGAAACCTTAATCTCACTCATTCTTTTCTCTCACTTTCCCTTTATGCATCCTTGAAAACCCCTCAAACCCATGTTCATGCCAAAGATCAGTGATAACTAACAAGCGGTAGTTGTCATTGTCAAAATCTTTGGGGAGATGAACAAGGTACGAACTCTCTCCTAAGGATTTAACCTCTAATCTTACCCTGTTATAGTATGGGTCTTTGAGCTCACGGAGTTCCACGTATTCAACCTTTTCTCTTGTAAAGCATTTAAAATAAAATTTATCTTCCTCAATCTTTTCAGCAATGGCACGTACGTTAATCTTGACTAAAGGATGTTTTTTATTGAAGCGTTTGAAAGCGAACTGCTCACCATCAAACTCAAAAGCTTTGAATTTTCGTACACCCAAATGACTTATACGATGCCAACGATGAAAACTCATAAGCTTTGCAAAAGCTCCCTCTTTCAGATACTGCCAAGCGACCATACGTGCGCCAGTTCGGAAATGTTGTGTGGGGTCAAACCCTATCTGCCCCAGATAATAATCGATTTGCGTTTTGAAATCTTTGAACCTCTTTTTTCCAAAAGTATAACCAATATCCGTCCGGAGGATAAAATCCCAAACCAACCACTCTAAACGTCGAGAGATAAATTTTTCCTTAGATAAGTCATCCGGATAAGTCCTGTGGATATAGCCTAAAGCACGTAACCAAGAAATCATAAAGTCTCTGTTGATTGTTTTGGACAAGCTCTCATTATCTGCATCACGGTTCAAGTAGGTTGTTAGTCGCTCTCCTTGTGTTATTGTTTTAGAAAAGCGCATAGCCTGATAGAAAAAGGTAACATCATCTGCCACCCGCTGATGAACAAAGTGGAGATTATTATCATGAATCAGCGCGCTGCGTACAATGACTGCCTGCGGGCCAAGCCAGCCATAAAACTCTGGCGACAAGCTATTGATGTCGCGATTAAAAATCTCTCCCTCATAATAATACGGTTTAGACTTCATCGAAAGATGACCATTGACAGATTGAACCATTCCCGTGACAGCAAAATCATCACTTGAACGATCCAATAAGTCAGTCATATACGCTAGAGCATCAAGATCATACCAGTCATCCGCATCCAAAAAGACCATGTATTGCCCGCGCGCATTGTCAATACCTACATTTCGCGGACCATGTGCGCCTCCAGTGTTTTTATCAAGCACATAGAGTTCAATCGAAGGATACTTTTCCATATAAGTCTCAACTATTTTTATCGAGTCATCTGTCGATTTGTCATCCAAGAACATGATTTGAATATGTTCGGCCGCTAAGGTTTGATGAACCAAGCTATCCAACATCTTTTTCAGATAAGGTGCGTTATTATAGTTGGCAATGACTACCGAAATCTTAGGCTCCTGGCTTATCTCTCTTGAAGTAGTCAATGTGAAAGTGGGCAAAGATGATTGCCAGCTATTATCCGTTAAAGGATAGGCGTAATGTGAAAATTCTTCAGCTAAATTCATATCTACTTTCTATAAAAAGTCGGAAATACGTTCACGAATGTTATAGTGCAACTGTGTACCTAATAACAAAATGAAGGAGGTAATTGCCCAAAAAGACAGGATGATAGAGGGGTCTACTTCCCAGAACCATTGGGTGCCAAATATGGCATCTCTAAAGCCCTCAATCAAGTAATAAAAGGGGTTGATCATCACGGCTTGGAGTAAAAATTGCGGAATCTGATTGAACTGCCTCATCGAAAAAACGGCACCTGACATGAACATTAAAAATCGAAATGAATAATTCAAAAAGAACTTTAAGTCAGGAAAGACAATCATAATCGTAGCATTTAATAAGGATGTTGAAACAGAAAAAATAACTAAGGCAAAGAAATAATAAATCACTTGTAAAAGGTGAAGACTAGGAACAAAGCCATTATATATAGCTCCAATAAGTCCCGCAGTAATCATAATCCAAAACTCACTCAAAAAGCCAAAAAAAGCGGATGTGGGAAGTATGCTGACGGGAAACTTCATCACAGAAGCCATACGCAACTGGTTATAGGTCGTTAGAGCCCCCGAAACTATTGTTTTTTGCATGAGTCCCCAGACACCAAGCCCAATAAACATCCAAGGGAGCACAGGATAACCACCGGGGATGACACGCTTCATCAGGATGCCAAACAAGAGGTAAAATATACCCAGTTGAAACAGGGGATCCAAGATTTCCCAAACACGGCCAAACCGATTACTCATGGTTGCACTTTTTGTGTTATATCTTGACATGTTATAAGCCACGGGTAAGTATCGTATTTGTTCTTTAAAGTATTGCAAGACGTTACTCATTTTGCACACCTTTCTGATTTATATATGTGATATGTACGGATAGGGAAGGAGTAAAGTTCCGGTCATCAAGAAGTTTTTTCCTTGTAGGCTGTCTATGGACTAGTTCCCTGGGACTTTGATTACTTGATTAGCCATGAGCAGGCTTAAGTCCTGCCCCTGATTCAAACGAACCAGTTCCTCAACGCTCGTGTGAAATTGGAGTGCAATGCTCTCCAAGGTATCGCCAGCTTGAACGGTATATTCTGTCAAGGCGGTTTCACTTTCTCCTGAAGCTTGATTTTCTGGCACTTGAATAATCTGTCCCACCATCAAAACACTTAAGTCCTGCGCATGGTTCAGGCGAATCAACTCCTCCACACTGGTGTGAAATCGGAGCGCAATAGCATCTAAAGTATCACCAGCTTGGATACTGTATTCTACCAACCTAGGCGTACTTTCTTCTGTTTTTTCTTCTTCATTTTGAGAGTTTTCATTTTCATCTGTTTTTTTATCTGCTTCTTCTTGAACAGCTTCTTCCTGAGCTTTATCCTCTTGAGGAGGTTCAGGCGGCAGATTGCCCTGTTCTCTCTGACGTTCTAAAAAACTCTGCTTAGGCTGAAACAAATGGTTGCCAAAGAAACCGATCGGATTCTTTAATGAAGTCATTAAAGTTGCCTTAGAAGTGTTAACTAAAACAAGCCAAATAAATAGAAAACCAAAAAAGAACAGTAAAACCTTGGTAGGTAAACTAGACTTCTTCTTAATCGCTTTTGAGGTAAATTTTTTAAGGTTATTTTTCCCTTTTCTGGTCTCTCTAGTTTCTGAACGTCCAAGTTCTTTTTTATACTCTTCTAGGGAATAAGCCAGCTGTTCTTGGCGGACTTTGGTTTTATAGTCTTCCTGCTGTTTCCGATCTAAACCGTTAAACCAATGAATGAAAGCTTCATACTTGGGCAAAACCTCATCAACTGGGCCGTATTCTTTAACCGCCCCATAATGAAGCCACAATACCTTATCCGACCAAGAACGCACCGTCGAGATGGAGTGGGAAACGAGCAAAATCGTTTTCCCTTTTTCACGAAATTCAAACATTTTTTTCTGTGATTTCCCAACAAATGTTTGATCCCCAGTGGCTAATCCTTCATCAATAACCATAATATCCGGATCTTGATGAACCATAACTGAAAAACCCAGTTTGGCGCGCATACCGGAAGAATAGGTCTTAACACGTTGATCAATAAACTCTTTGAGTTCGGAGAAAGCGATGATATCCTCCATTTTTTCCTCAATTTCACGCTTAGACATCCCTGACATCAGCCCTTTAAGTCGGATATTTTCACGCCCCGTCAAATTTCCATTGAGACCTGAGGAAGCAGAGATGATTGAGACATCACCATTAATTTCTACTTGACCTGTCGTTGGTGAAATTTGACCCGAAATAATGTTAGAAAGTGTTGATTTTCCTGAACCATTGAGTCCTACAATACCAATGGTTTCACCGTCATAAAGCTCAAAAGATACATTACGCAACGCCCAAAAATCTTGTTTATTAGCCGGAAAAAAAGCTTTTTTAATGCGAGATTCACCACTTTTAGTACTGATTAAATCAAAACGTTTTGTAACATATCTCGCTTTAATTTTTATCTTTTTGTCATTTTTCGTAATCATAGCTCCTTTTATTATACATTTTTGTTTCTTTATGTCAAATTATTATCTACTGTTTCTGGGCAGCTTCATTTGATTAAGTGTATATCATACTTAAATTCAAGATAAAAAACATTCAATTTAAGCAAGCAAATAAACAAGCCACAAAAAAAGAACAAGTTCTCACCCGTTCTTGCTCAATTTTAACCAGTTTTTCCTTTAGAACATTGATATCTGAAAGTTTTTTTCCAGAGAAATTACTCCCTTAGCTTTTAAATTCCCCTGCTTCTCTTATGTTGTAACAAGTTTGATACGTCTCGAAACCATTTCTTGCATTTCATTTATAGCAGCGTATCATTTTGTGTTTTTCAGTTTTTTTAATATAATACCAGTAACATAACATTCTTTACCAAAAACATTCAAAAGATTGGAGAATTAAATGGAAAAAGTAAGGAGTTTCAAATTAAGAAATAACGGTGGGTTTGTTGCTAGACTTCACGTCTTTAAACTGCTTGATGGGACATGGAAAAATATTACCCCACCATCAGTCCGTCGTGACATCACCCTAGGCGCAGAACGTACAATAGACTTACAAAATATCCCTGAGCTATCCCCTGGAGAAAAAGTTAAGCTTAAAGCAGAAGTTGTCTTGGGAAAGAACAGAGTAGCCAATGAAGAGTTTATTTACGATCCTGCAGGTCCAACTGTAGTTTATGAGATTGTAGGCACAACCTTAAGCCCCAAACTCAGACTGTCACGAAGAAACTAAGTTTTCTAATGAACAAATTGTAAAATGTTTAGCCAAACGAGTCGCTCTTCATAACTAAAAAACGGCAAAAGCATTATTGAAGCGAAAAAAACAGCTGTCCAACCTTAACACTCTCTTGCTCCTGACACAGCTACAAAAGCGCCTCAGCAAAAAGTCACAATGTTACTGTTTGAACTCAAACAGTAAAAAAATGCTTAACCACGGTTGAGCATTTTTTACTGTTAATATTTTTTCGACTTTTTCTTAGCTCTATTGCCAAATTTGCCCTTAGCGGCATCAGCGTAGAATGGCTTTTTCTTTTTTGACTTTCCTTTGTATTTTTTTCTTTGAGTACTTTCAGAGTGATTTTTTTCCTGTCTTGAAGTTTTACGCGCCTCTTTTTTATCAGAAGGTCTGCGGCGTGAGACTTTTTCTTTTTTAGACTTCAAATTTCTTTCAACAAGGTCAAGCTCACTCTTGACATACTCAAAATCAATATCACCCGTCACCTTATCCGCTTTAGTGACTCGAATTTTAATCGGCTGACCAATACGGAAAACAAGTCCTGTTCTTTCACCAACAAGCGCCATCATACGTTCATGGAAATTCATATATTCCCCTTTAATGGTCGAAATATGGATCAAGCCCTCAATAGTATTTTCAAGTTCAACAAACATCCCAAAGCGAGTCACGCTGGCAATAACACCTTCGAACTGTTCACCGACATGTTTTTCCATGAATTCAGCTTTTTTCATCTTTTCAACTTCACGTTCAGCATCAACGGCACGGCGCTCACGGTTGCTTGATTGTTGGGCTATTTCTGGTATTTTTTCCGCCCAGTATTCGATGGTCTTTGGACTTGGTTGAGCCATCTCACGAATCAGGCGATGGATAATCAAGTCAGGATAGCGACGAATCGGGCTGGTAAAGTGCGTATAGTTTTCCGCTGCCAAGCCAAAGTGCCCATAGTTGTCCTCAGAATAACGCGCTTGTTGCATGGAGCGCAGGAGCATTGTCGAAAGAACCATTTCTCCTGGTTGACCTTTCACTTTTTTCAAAAACTCTTGCAAGGCTTTTTGGCTGACTTCTGTCGAAGTTCCTTTGACTTGCAGACCAAAGCTTGCAGCAAAGTCGATAAAGCGTGTCATTTTCTCTTCTTTTGGATGTTCGTGAATACGATAAATCCCTGGTAAATGACGCGCTTCAAAGCTGCTTGCGACTGTTTCATTGGCAATCAACATGAAGGACTCAATCATGCGCTCTGCTGTTCCTCGGCTGCGCTTACGAATTTCGATAGGCAGGCCATTTTCATCAACGATAATGCGTGCTTCCATAGTTTCAAAATCAATGGAACCACGACGATGACGCATTACTGCCAAGGCTTCATGAAGTTCAGCCATGACTTCCACAGATGCTTTAATGGCAGCGTATTTTTCCAATGCTTCTTCATCACCAGCAAGCATCAAGTTGACATCATCATAGGTCATACGTTCTGTCGTCTTGATAATGGAAGGACCTATTTGTGACTGAAGGACTTTTCCCTCAGGGGTAATTTCCATCACACAAGATTGCGTCAACCGATTAACGCGAGGGTTAAGCGAACAGATACCGTTTGATAGGCGTTCGGGCAACATTGGCACGACACGATCAGCTACATATACTGATGTTCCACGCTCAAAAGCTTCACGGTCTAAAGGTGAATTTTCAGTGACATAGTGAGACACATCAGCGATATGAACGCCCAACTCATAGTTTCCATTATCCAAGCGTTTGATATGCACCGCATCATCCAAGTCCTTGGCATCAGCACCATCGATGGTGAACGTGATTTCCTTACGATAGTCCACGCGCCCTATGATATCTTTCTCATCCACTTCTTCTGGAATAGCGTTAGCTTGTGCCAAAACGTCTTCCGGAAATTCAGAACGAATACCGAGTGAAGCTAAAACTTCAAGGACATCGATGCCTTTATCTCCTGCTTGACCAACGATTTCGACAGCTAATCCCTGCATACTTTTCGGATTTTTCTTATCCGGATAAGCTGTGATGTCGACACGCACAAGCGCTTTATCTTCTGGGACCAAGCCTTTATCTGTCAAAAAGATAGGATAAGGCAGTTTTTTGTTGCGTGATTTTACATAACCTATGCGCTCAAACTCTTTTCGTTCTTTTTCGTCAAATTTGACAAAAGTTCCGACAAGTTGAGTGACCGAGCGTTTCAAAACTTCTGTAACAACGCCTTCAGCGCTTGTGCCTTTTAAGGGATTAGCATTACTTTTTAGTTCGACTTTTACTTCATCCCCTTCAAGGGCAAAAGCTGTTCTTCCCTTAGGGATAAAAATTTCAGGTTCCTCTGAATCGATAGTCACGAAGCCAAAACCATTTGAATTTGCCCGAAAGCTTCCGACAAGTTCAGCCTTCACTTTAGCAAGTCTAACTTTGCCATTTTTCGTAAATTCCAGTAATCTTTCACTTTCTAAGGCAGCCAAAGTCTTAACAAACCGTTTAAAATCTGAAGCCTTCGTAAGTCCTAACTTAACAGCCAATTCTTCAACAGTGTACCCTCTCTTTGGATGCTTTTTCAGCTCATCTAAAATAACTTCTTTTATTTTCATAGTTCTCCAACATCTCTTTTTCAGTGCTCTTTTGTGGTTCTTTTCAACACTCATTATTATTTTAAAAATTAAAATGCGGACTGTAAGCAGCCCGCTCTACTTTTTAGTTCGATAAACGATAAACGCTCAACTGATTTATCTGCGCTCGTTTATACAATAAGGGCACTAATCTTAAACAGCCCCATCTTTTTCATCGTCCGCATGGAATAATGATATTATAACATATTTGATATTTTAGTGAACCACCTTTTACTGAACGTGATCAAATTTTGCACCTGCTGTCGGATGCTTATGAAATTCAAAGGCATCCAGAAGGTCATCACGTGTGTTTCGATCTACCGAGATATTCTGTAAGTTTACAACTTCTTCCCGTGAGAAAAAGCGTGCCTCCGAAGTTTCTAAGCCCGGCTGCACTTCAAAAGTTTTCGCCTCACAATAAAAGAAAAGTTTGTAGACATAATTCAAGCTTTTAGGATAAGGATGTTTGGCCTTATCAACAAGCTTAAACAGCTGCAAGGGCATCACCACAAGGCCACTTTCTTCTCTTACTTCTTTTTGAGCGATTTCTGCTGGTGAATAACCAACATCTGCCCAACCACCAGGTAAAGACCAGCGTCCTTCTGCTTTTTCTTTCACAAGTAAGAGACGATTATCTTCAAAGACAACAGCTCTTACATCCACTTTTGGTGTGACATAACCTAAGTCTTCATTAAAAAAGGCTTCTAGTTCATCTTCTGAATAAGAGGTCAGGTTTTGCGAGAGTTCAAGGAGAATTTCTTTCATTTCTTCCAATCTTTCTCGGTCGTAAACATCTTTAGTATAGTGCAAAGATGTGTTTACAAGAGCTTTGAGCTTTGCTAGAGCTTGAGTTGTATCCATCGCTAATCCTCCTCCCTCATTTTATCACACATACTGAATCACGCAAAAATTCTACTATTAGTAATGTTCGAAACTTGATGCTCTTGCCTATATAATGGGAAGCGCAAGATATACAAGAAAACTGCGAATAGGCGGTCCTCATGCTGGCATTAAAAACCTCTTCAGTTTTGACGAATAAAAGACAAAACATGCGCGAGTCACGCTAAAAGAGCAAGGATAACCTTTTATGAAGGAAATTGGCGTTGACCGCTTTATGCGTGGACAGATTGGTATGAGTATTTTTAAACGTCTATGTAATTGGATGACTTTTGGAATATGGTCGCTCATAGACTGAATTCTCTCTCGTGAAAGTATACAGCATACATGGTGACACTGACACTATTAGCTTTATCGGCGGGATTACTTAAAACGTTCACCACGCTTGCGCCTTATTACCCGGATGACGACACCTGAAAGGGCGCAAAATGAAGCGCCAACCGTAGCTATAGCTCCTAGTCCTTCTAAAAATAGCTTGTGAGAGTGCGTACCATAACTAAATAAAACAAGACTAACGCCTATTATGACAAGCCATGTATGACTTACTCTAATGTGATTGTCCATCGTACTCTACTCCCTCCAAAGATTTTCTAGGATATTATTATAGCACACCTTTCCTCTCATTTTTCTAAAAATGTTCTATAGAAAATTAAATTTCCAAGTCAATGTTAGGATTTTCCTAAAAAGACAACTGTTCTCGCTATGGAATTTAAACTACAACTTCTTTCCTTTATAGTTCTTAATCAGCCACCAGCCTAAGACACTAAAGACCACTGGTCCAGCAA
Organism: Lactococcus sp. UBA7128; assembly: GCF_002492185.1. Taxonomy (NCBI): domain Bacteria; kingdom Bacillati; phylum Bacillota; class Bacilli; order Lactobacillales; family Streptococcaceae; genus Lactococcus; species Lactococcus sp. UBA7128. The sequence continues at coordinate 17,331 of NZ_DKXK01000079.1, read as the reverse complement.
TCATCGAAATAATATCCGAATAAACACTGCTCAGAGAAGCACCCGAAGAAGCTTGGAAATAGTTTATTACCGGTTCAACAATTGTGAAAAAGTCTGCCATAATAATCATCAAAGCCGCAAGCCACGAAATACCAATAGCAAACTGTTCATTTTTCATAATGGTAAAAGGCTTCTCAATGGCATGATTTTTCTTGAACTTGATATAAGCAAAAACAATGAATACATAAGGAAGGCTTGAGGCTATATTACTCATATTGGTGATTACCAAGAAGAATTTATCCGCAGCTCCTTTGTTTATAAGTGAAATAACCATGTTGAGCAAAATCATGAGCGCCACAATGATAAATTGTGCCTTCATGGCGTTTTTAGGGACACCGTCCTCAATTTTCCCAAGTTTACCCGGCCACATCTTTTCAGGTGTCCCCTCCATCAGCTGTTTAAGTGGAGAATAAATAAGTGTAAAGAGGGCGCCTGTCAGAGAGAGAAACATGGAAAGACCCACATAACGGGCAAAAACTGTTCCCCATGTATGCACTGCACCAGACGATAGATGGAAGACTTCTGCCAACTTTTCTCCCAATTCCTGCATCATAAAGTAGGTTATATTCCCTTGGTTCACTGAACCATCCATAATACCAGGAATCCAGTCCTTATCAAAATTAATGAAAAAGCCAGTACAAAGTATCATGAAAGAATAACCAATACCGATAATGGCAGCCGAAAGTAGGATACCTTTAGGAAAGTTCTTTTTCGGCTCCACAGTCTCATCGACAAGTCCGCCCACTGACTCCACACCAGCATAAGCAAAGATTGCATAAACTAAAAAGGCAATAAAAGTGACAAAACTTGCAGGTTGTAACGTTGGATTAGGCGTTGACACCAAAGACTCCAGCGTCAAAGGGGTGGCTGGATGAAAACCACTTTTCGCTAAAATAATAAAGGCACCAATGATGAGGATAAAGTTAAGTGAAACAACAGCAATTCCTCCAATGGAGGCTACTTTTTTTATCGTTTCAAGTCCTTTAAGAGAAACAAAGGTTACAAGGAACATGATGAGTATGGCCAAAAGTGACACGATAACTGTGCTGGGCAGAACCGTTGTCCCAAAAATCATATTAGAAATGGGCACCAATATACGATTTCCCACTGAAACAAACCAAATGACCCAGGACATATACCACATCAATGTGCCAATCATAGCAAAGGACGGGCCCACTGATTTTTCCATCCATGTATAAATTCCTCCTTTTTCAGCTTTGAAAGCTGACCCAAATTCGGTGACCATCAGAGAAAAAGGGATGAAAAAAACCAAAGCACTTATGATGTACCATATAATCGATCCATATCCCATTTGAAAAAAGGCAAGTGGAACATTACCAAAACCATAAACGGAGGTAAAAATCATCAAGGCTAAAGAAATTGCAGTTAATTTATTTTTGGAGTGTTGCGACATTATCTTTCTCTCTTTAT
>NZ_DKXK01000079.1:0-15590 GCF_002492185.1 Lactococcus sp. UBA7128 | reverse complement strand
ACATTATCTTTCTCTCTTTATTTTAATTTATCATTTATTATACAACTCGTTGCATAAATATGCAACATTTTATACTTTAAAATGCTCAAATATGAATTAAAGTAAATTTAAAGTTTAAAAAGTTGAGCACCGTTCTTTGGATGATATGTTTTCATTTATTGCTTGACTTTATGGAGTTTTTTTCTTAAAATTAGCTTAAACTTAAATTGGGAGACAGTATAGTATGAAGAAACATTTTTTAGTTAGTGCAGCATTGCTCACGGCCTTTACTTTAACGGCCTGCTCTAATTCAAAAACAGCAAAGCAAAACTACATTGATAGCTACACTGCCTTGAGCAATCAATCTCAAGATAATAATTCTCACGATGTGTCTATAAAGTTTGACAGCTTTGATATGCAAGGCGATGCATCAAGCAAAGAAATTAATGCTCTTCTTAACAATGCATCGATGAATGTTAAAGTAAGTGTTGATTACAATAATAAAGTAGTTGCACTTAATACTGACGGAAAAATATCAGACCAAGAGCTTGAACTGAACATGCTTCTTGGTAAAAAAGGCGTCTATGTAGAAAATTCACAAGTCACATCTCTGATTGATAACTTCCAATCTGCTAATCCTTATGTAAGTCTCTATGGTCAACTTCTTGACCAACTGGATCAAAAATACCTTCTTGTTGATCAGACTGTGATGGAGAACGGCATTGCTTCCCAAGGCGGAAGTGCTGACAGTGAGTCGTGGAAATCTACTTACAATCAGTTTTTCGAAAAAAACAAAACAGATAAAAAAGATATTGAAAAAAACTTCAAAGATATTCCGGAAAAGAACTTTACTCAGTCAGGTGATAAAGTAACGATGAAACTTTCTGGCAACGGTGATGATATCAAAGGCTATCTAAAAAACCTCATGACTACCTCCAACAAAGAGGATGTCCAAGCGATGATGGATGACCTAGATAAGTATACAAACATCAAATCTATGGATGTTGAAACTACTTTAAATCCTAAAACACATGAGTCTGAATCTAAAATCAATGGAGACATTCAGTCTAAAGATGGAAAAACAAGTGCCAAATTCAAAATGACTGTCACTGCTAAGTCAAGTAAAGAAAATAAGAGCATAACTGAACCATCTGAAAAAGATGCAATTTCTCTATCACAAATGTTCAAAAATTTGATGCTGGAATCATCAGAAGAAGTTGATACATATTAAGTGATAGAAATCAAGGATATGAGGATAAATATCAGAAATCTTAACGACCATCCGATAAACGGATGGTTTTCTTGTTTTCCACTTTTTCAAAGTCTAATGTAAAATGCAAAAATAGCAGTAGCTTACTGGTTTCCATAAAGGTTTCAATATGTCTAAAAAGAGCATCTAAAGGCTTCCATAGTGTTCAAAAGTCGCAAAAAATAGAACCGCATAAGCGATTCTATTTTTGCTTTTTACGCTTTATTGCTGCTGTTCAGTCTCTCTCCTAGAAGTTCAAATCTTAGAGGTGGATGACTCAACCCAGATAACGCTGCTCAAATTCTTCTAAACTTTCTCCCTCTTTGCGTTCTACAACCTTATCGACAGTCCATAACTCATCTTGACGACGATCACGCATTGTATCTGATGTATCTAAAGGTCGGAGGCTTGCTGCTGTACGTGCTTTGACCGCTTCATCTTCTGGGAAAAGATGTGGCGGTAAACTCAGATCTTTCCCAGCTTCTTCTTTTGTTTCGTCAATCCAGAAACCTGAGGTGATTAGGGCTTCCTCATAGCTATCTACTGCCCCATCACCAGACTCTGCCATCTCAAGCGCTCCAATACCCGGTGTAAATGTCGCAATCTCAAAAAGAACACCGGGAGCAACACGCACATATTCACTAGAGAAATAGAAACGATCAACCAAGCCTGAATGTGGTAAACGGAAAGTTTGAATACGATCGATCCAGTATTTCAAAGTCTCTGGATTTGTAGTCCCTAAAGCCAAATGATGAATAGTACCGTAGCCTTGATAAGCATAACGTTCATTTTCCTCTGCTTCTTCGATAATCAAGGCTGCTCCGTTTCCTCCGTTAGCTACTTCAAACAGATGCATATTATTTTCTTGCCCTGCATAACGGAAACCGAAAACTGTTTCCAAAATAATACGTAGATTATAGGTATCCGTAACTTTCACGAAAACCGGTCCCATGCCAATAATTCCATGTTCAGGTGCAACATTGGAGAGGAGCCATGAGCGATCAAGTGCAGCATCCCCTGTGTTGTCTTGGTCTGAAATTAATTGATATTTTTGACCATCAAAGTCTTCAAATTCGAGTGTCTTTTTGCCAAATTTGACATTAATTTCTCCATGTTTAACATGCGCTTTTTCAAAACGTTCTGTCCAGTAAACAAGTGATTCATCTGTAGGTACACGGAAAGAAGCACGTTCAATATTGTTTGCACCATGCATCCCTTTTGGAATATCCTTGAAGTCAAAGAAGGTCATATTTGGGCTCTTCCCATCTTCCCCTGTGAAGTAAAGGTGATAAGTCTCATAGTCATCTTGATTGACTGTCAATTTTGCCAAGCGAAGTCCCAAAATATTTGTGAAAAAATCATAATTCTTTTGTGCGCTTGATGTGATTGCTGTAACATGGTGAACGCCGCTAAGGATGTTTTGTGTTTCGATTTCTGTAGTCATTTGTTTTTCCTCTTTTTTCAATTTTTCTATTATTTTTTCTATCAGGAAGACGTGCTCTTTTAGAGTCAGCTTCTTTTTTATTTTTCTAACCATTTTTTTGCGGCTAAAATTTCTTCATCACTCAGTTGATGCCCAAATTTGGCCTTAAATATTTCAAGCTGACATTCCGTTTTTTCCAAATCAGTAGAGAGCTCTTTAAGATTTTCTCTACTCACAATCGGATCATTGTCCGCATGGGTAAGAAAAACTTTGCTCTCATCGGAAAGAACTGGCGTTCCAACTTCTGTAAGCTGCATGGTATGAAAAGCCAAGATTTTGTCAAACTTGAACAACCCTTTAAGTTGCATGTAGAGCGCCATATTGGCACCATTTGAATAGCCAATAACATTCAGCTTTGAGAGATCTAATTGGTAGTGCTGCCCTAAACGTTCAACTTCCTTTGTCAGCCACTGTGCCTCTTCTTCTAAGGAAACCAAATCAAAGTTTTCCTTCGTAAATCCTTGTCCCTTAAGTTTAAAATAGCGATTTATCCCCTGCTCACTAATCCGCCCACGTATAGACAAAAAAGGATGATTGGGAAATAATTCCTCCACAAGTGGCACTAACTGGTGTTCATCACCGCCTGTACTGTGTAAAACTAAAATTGGTGCAAGGCTGTTATCGCCTTCCTTCAAAATGTAGTTGGTCATTCTAACTCCTTATTTTTAGCCTGTTCATTGCTTCTCAACATTGTTTTTACACTGCAAGCAACATCGTTTCTTCTGTGCATTAATTTCAGTTATGTGTTTCATAATCATGCCTCTTTCATTTACATTTGTAAACTACAATTGTATTATACCGTTTACTTTTGTAAACGTCAAGTCCTAAATCTTATTTTTTCCAAAAATTTTTTAGAACCCCCTTAAAGTCCAGGAGATAAGGATTTACACATGGCAAAAATTGCACTATGGAAACTTATCTCCCCTTCTGCCAGCTCCAAACTCTCACTTCATCCCTCTATTCAAAACTTACCGCAAAAAGAGCATACAAAAACCCCTCAGTTTTGGAAGGTTCCATAAACTAAGGAGTAAATTGAAATTATGAAATTATGTAATTAAATTGTACCAAAAAAAGTGGAAAATCTGTTAACTTTTGTCTATAAAACTTTATTTTTCTACAAATAAAAAAATAGTGGCCACTAAAAATTCAGTTCACCACTACTTCTTAAGAGATTCTATTTTAATATTACTTCGTTGATAAAACGACCAACATGAAGCCGAGAAGAAGCCAGATTCCAATAGTAATAGCTGTAAATCTTTGCATTACCGCTTCGAAACCACGTGCCTTACGACGCTCAAAGAGTTCACCTGATCCTCCTGAAAATGCGTCCGCTGCTCCATCCTGCTTGGAAGGCTGCATCAAAATTGAAATAACTAAAACTGCAGAAACAATCAACATAGCGACGAGTAAAACGTCAAAAATCATCTTATCCATATACTTTTCTTCCTTAATCAGAATTACACTGAAACAATTATAACATAATTATCATCATAATACGAATGATAAAAGATTGGTAAACCTGATTGAAACGCTAAGTTTCTTGATTTATAATCAGTTTTTAGACCTTCAACTCTAAAATAGCCTTTTTGTTTAGCCTTCAACATATTTGTAAGCTTCTTGCGCTGCTTGAGCACCATCGCCTACTGCGGTTGTAATTTGTCGAAAGTCTTTCTGACGAACATCTCCAACAGCAAAGATACCTGGGATACTTGTCTTCATCGTAGCATCTGTGATTATCCAGCCTTCTTCATCAGTTATCCCCAAGTCACGTGCAAACTCAGAAACGGCATCTAGACCAACATAGATAAAAATGCCTCCAAAGTTTGCTTCGGTAATTTCGCCTGTTTTAACATTTTTATAACGGACTGATTCAATTTTTCGGTCGTCACCTTTGATTTCTTCAAGAACAGAGTCCCAGATAAATTTGATTTTATCATTTGCAAAGGCACGTTCCTGAATAATCTTCTGAGCACGGAGTTCATCGCGGCGATGCATGATGGTTACTGATTTACCAAAACGTGTTAAGAAAATTGCCTCTTCTACAGCAGAGTCTCCTCCACCCACAACCAAAATATCTTGATCACGGAAGAAAGCACCATCACAGACCGCACAGTAAGATACGCCACGCGCACCGTACTCTTCTTCGCCGGGCACACCTAACTTACGGTGGTTTGCTCCTGTCGCAATGATGATTGCTTTTGTTTCGAATACTTCTTCTTCAGTATTGATCGTTTTTGTTGCACCATTATCAACAATCGATGTGACAAAGCCATAAGCATTTTCAACACCAAGATCAGCCAAGGGTTCATACATTTTCATTGAGAGCTCAGGACCCATGATTTGGCCATAGCCTGGATAGTTTTCAATTTCTGCTGTATTATTCATTTGCCCACCTGGAACGCCACGTTCCAGAAGTAGGGTTTTCATTTCACTTCTCGCACTGTACATAGCTGCGGTCATGCCCGCAGGTCCTGCACCGATAACTACTACATCATATATTTTTTCTGTCATAATTCACCTCTCCAGTTATAAAACCATTATAAATTCTCTTTAAATTATTTGCCATTATTTTGATTTATAAACCACGGATTCTGAAAATAATCAAGATACCCACAATAGCAAAACTCAAAATTGGGATGGTCAAAATATCGATTAAGATAATATCAAACAAGCGATTACGCCAAACATTGCTCGGTCTATGACGATTTCTTGCCCAATAAATAAAACCATATAAAAGGCTGAGTACACCGACGACTAAAAAAGAAACGAGTAGACCCTTAAGATAAAACTGTAAAACTAAATTAATCATTTGACCTTCCTATACCGTTGGTTTTAACATGACGAGATAAAAATTCACTCGTTCGTGGATTTTTGGGATGATGGAAGACTTCCTTGGGACTACCTTCCTCAATAATTTTACCCTTCTCAAGGAAGAGGACTTTGGTCGCTACATTATAGACGAAGTCCATTTCATGACTGACCAAAACCATCGTTTGCTTGTTTTTGGCTGCATTGAGAATGGTTTCTTGCACTTCCCCAACAAGTTCAGGATCAAGCGCTGATGTCGGTTCATCAAGCAAGAGTAAAGTTGGTTGCATTGCCATTGCTCGTGCTATTCCTACACGCTGCTTTTGTCCACCCGATAAGAATTTTGGATAGTAATCCATACGCTCTTCAAGACCGACTTTTCTTAAGTTTTCCTCAGCAAGTTTCTGTGCTTCTGCTTTGGGCATTTTCTTAACCTGAATTAAGCCTTCCATAACATTTTCTAGGGCTGTACGACGTTCAAAGAGATTGAACTGCTGGAAGACCATCCCTGTCCTCCGACGCAGTTCGAGAATTTCTTGCCTGCTAATATGCTCAAAATCTACCTTGAAGTTATCAATTTCCAACTGTCCACTGTCTGCTTCTTCAAGATAGTTGATGGAGCGTAGAAAAGTAGACTTGCCGGCACCTGATGCCCCGATAAGCGCAATAACATCACCTTCATTAATTTCCAGGTTCAGATTGTCAAGGACAACATTTCCTGCAAAAGACTTGCTTAAATTTGAAATTTTTATCATTTGTTGGTCACCCCGTTGTCAAAAGGATTGCGTCCAAGTGAGATTTTCCGTGCTGCTTTAGGCATTTTGATTTCCAGTTTGCTTTCAATCTTACGAATCAAGATTTCTAAAACGATACAGATAGGCCAGTAAAGTAAGGCTAAAGCAAGATAAGTCTCAAAGAGGCGGAAGCTTGAACCCCCAATGATTTGAGCTTGGGCGGTCATCTCAACCACACCAGCGACAAAGGCCAGAGAAGTTGACTTAAGTAAGCCAATCAGAGCATTGCCCAGCGGAGCTGTAGCAACTGATGCTGCCTCAGGTAAGGTCACACGCCAGAAAACTTGAAAATTTGTCATCCCTAGAGAACGCGCGGCTTCGATTTGTCCTTTGTCTACAGATTGGATAGCTGAGCGAATTGTTTCTGAGTTATAAGCAGCTTCGTTAAGCGCAAAAGCCACAATCACAAAGAGCATGGCCGGGACAGAGTTGACCGTATAATTTGTCCCGTAATTCATGTTAATCGCTTTAAGAATCAAGGGAATTCCTGTATAGGTCAAGTAAAGTTGTACCAGAATCGGTGTCCCACGTGTAAAGGAGACAAATAAGGCACGCAATTGATCTAAAATGGGAATCTTATTTATTCTGACAAGTGCAAGTAACAGCCCCAAAATGAGGCCAAAGAACATGGCAATGAACGTCATCTGCAAGGAGACTGGTATCATTTTAATAATCGGTAGAAAAGCCGAACTAAAGGCTTCCCAACTGAATATCTTAGTGAAAAACATGGACCAAAACTCATCAAAACTATACTGCCCTTGAATCATTAAAAACGGAAGCATGGGCAATATGAGCAACAGGAGCAAGACTCCCAATCCCAAAATTATTTTTTTATTTTTATTCATTTTTATCTTCATCAAAGAAAGCTGTCTAAGTCCCTCACTCCTATCACAAATAGCTTGTGTGTGAGAAACTCAGGGACAGCTTTTACACTACTCCTACTATTATACAAGAATCTTATGATTTTTTCTTGTCTTTGAAATATTTCTTCTTTTTTCGAAAAGACTGCTTCTCCCCAGCTTATTTAAACTTGTCTGCTTCAGGAACGAAGTTCCCCTCAAAGTACTTCTCAGAAAGCTTTTTCAGTGTCCCATCCTTTTCAAGTTCAGCAAGGATTTTATTAACCTTGGCTTGCAGTTCTGTACCCGTTTCATCCTTTGCAAAGAGGAAATATTCGTAGCCGTCATGCTCCGGATCTCCTGTTGAGGTATCAATATCTTGGATTTTCAAGCTGTCAAACCCTTGCTCCTTCACACTGGATTTGAGAGAAATCTTATCATAGAGCATGAAATCAATCTTTCCAGACTCTATTTGATTAAAGCGTGTATTGATTGAGGTACTGTCTGACGAATAACTAATATTTATCTTTTTATCTGGATTGGCAGCATTCCAATCATTAATCATCTTTGTATAGTTAGAGGCTGGATTTCCAATTGTGCTCTTACCAGCAAGATCTGCCAGCGTTTTATAGTTCCCGTCCCTTGTCAAGACAGCATTATTAGATTTTGAAATTGGGAACGAAAAGTTATATTTTTCCGCCCGTTCTTTTGACCAGCCAAAGTTATTGGCTCCCATCTGATAACGTCCGCTGTCCAATCCTGGAACAATTCCGGAAAAGTCAACTGCTTGGTAAGTCACCTTATATTCGGGTAACTTATCAAAAACAGCTCGCGCCACCTCAATATCATAGCCCGTCAAGTTCCCTTGACTGTCCGCATATGTAAAGGGTTTTGTTGCTCCATCTGTAGCTACAACAATCTCCGTCTGCTTCTTTGCCGATTCTTCTTTATTTGATGAACCACCATTACTGCAAGCAGCTAAAGCTCCTGCAGCGATGAGCGAAACGAGCGCAAGCGAAAGCTTCAGTGACTTTTTCATAGTGATGTTCTCCTTAAATTTTTGATATTTAAAGTTTACCATGAGCCTTCTAAGTTTGTCATATCATTTGCTTATCAAGGGGTTAACATTTTTTTATACCGGGATTTTATTTCTTTAATGTCTCCATTAAAAAAAGCTCTTCTTCAAAAAGAATAGCTTTCAATATTACTCCCACACAGGCTGCCAAGTGATACCAAATTTATCGGTAATCCAGGCACACTTACGAATGTTTCCCACTGATTCAGGCCCCATCATCACTGAACCTGTTTCCGATAGAGCTGCAAAAATTTGATCAAATTCCTGCTCTGTGTCGCAGTCAAGATAAATAGAATGTGCCCAAGTTGGTTCAGGTGCAGGGTATTGTTCTTGCATGTCTAAAAAGAAAACTTCTGCTCCTTTTATGGATAAGGCACCATATAAGACGAGTTCTTCTTCAACTTCGCTAAAATCTGGACTTTCCTTATAAAAATCCATCCGTGTAATTTTTGTTTCTGGTAAAACTCTCGCATAAAAATCCATAGCTTCTTTCGATTTACCATTTAATGTAATAAAAGGCGTGACTTTTGATTTTACCATGGTTCCCCTTTTCTTAAAATAAACCTGTAATTTTTCCGGATTCGTCAATATCCATATTCAGAGCTGCTGGTTTTTTAGGTAAACCAGGCATTGTCATGACATCTCCTAACAAAGCCACGATAAATCCTGCGCCTATCTTTGGCACCAACTCACGTACTGTCACTTCAAAACCTTCTGGTGCTGCCAAAAGTTTTGGATTATCCGAAAATGAATACTGGGTCTTCGCCATACAAACAGGAAGCTTGTCCCAACCATTTTCCTCAATTTCTTTCAATTGACGTGCTGCTTTTGCAGAAAAGTTAACCTTCTTGCCGCCGTAAATTTGGGTCACAACTGTTGAAATCTTTTCTTCTACTGAGGCTTCCAAATCATAAAGATAGTGGAAATCTTTTGCCTCCTGACTGAAAATGTTTGTTAATTTTTCGGCCAAGTCAATGCCACCTGCACCGCCCTTTTCAAAGACTTGTGTCAAGCTGACAGCAACACCTTCTGCTTCAACAAGTCTTGTTAATTCGGCTATTTCTGCCTCTGTATCACTGGAAAATTGATTTATGGCTACAAGGATAGGAGCTCCATAACGCGCCATGTTTTTAATGTGACGCTTCAGATTTGCAAACCCTTGAGTAACAGCTGCAACATTTTCTTCAGTAAGTTCTGTTTTAGCAACGCCACCGTGCATTTTTAAAGCGCGAAGAGTAGCAACAATAACAATGGCATCAGGTGTTTTACCTAACTGACGTGTTTTGATATCGAGGAATTTTTCGCCGCCTAAATCTGCGCCAAATCCAGCCTCCGTAATAGTCACATCGGCTAACTTCAAGGCTGTTTTTGTCGCTAAAACAGAGTTACAGCCGTGCGCAATATTAGCAAAAGGCCCACCGTGAACTAAAACTGGTGTCCCTTCGATGGTTTGTGCCAGATTTGGCTTGAGCGCATCTTTTAATAGAACAGTAATTGCGCCTTCAATCTCCAAATCACCTACAGTCACAGGTTGGCGATCATAAGTATAAGCGACCACAATACGTGAAAGGCGTGCTTTCAAGTCCGTCAATGAGGTAGCTAAACAAAGGACAGCCATAATCTCACTGGCTACAGTGATATCGAAGCCATCTTCACGCGGCACACCATTAACCACACTGCCTAATCCAGCCACAATATGGCGAAGTTCGCGGTCATTCATATCCAAGACACGCTTCCAAACCACGCGCCGGCTGTCAAGATTTAGAGCATTGCCTTGGAAGATATGATTATCTAAAAGAGCTGCAATGGCATTATTCGCTGTCGTCATCGCATGAATGTCACCTGTAAAATGCAAATTGATATCTTCCATAGGCAGAACCTGAGCATAGCCACCACCTGTTGCACCACCTTTGATTCCCATCACAGGTCCTAAAGAAGGTTCACGTAGCGCCACCATTACCTTTTGGTTCAAACGTGCAAAGGCATCTGCCAAGCCAACCGTAACAGTTGATTTCCCCTCTCCTGCAGGTGTAGGGTTAATTGATGTGACCAGCACGAGTTTGCCTTCAGCATTCCCCTCAAACTTTTTGAGACTTTCAAGCGGTATTTTTGCTTTATATTTCCCGTAAAGTTCGATATCCTCAAAACTTAAACCAATTTTTTCAGCGACTTCTGTGATAGGTTGCATCTTGCATTCTTGTGCGATTTCGATATCTGTTTTCATCTCTTCAGCGGCTCCCTTACTCTTTATAACTTCCTTATCATTTTAACAAAAACATTTGGAAATTTCTTTCATTAGAAGTGAAATACGCAGTTTCACGTATGGAATGTTCGGTTTTCAAATTTGTGCTTTTCTTTAGAGAATGAGTGTTTCCAAGCCCACTTTCATCATATCAGTAAAGGTATTTTGCCGTTCTTTCGCACTTGTTGATTCTCCAGTTACCAAACTGTCTGAGATTGTCATAATTCCTAAAGTCTGAACATTATGTTTAGCCCCCAGATAGTAAAGAGCTGCTGCTTCCATCTCCACAGCTTTAACACCCAGTTTTCCGATAGCAAGGGTGTCAAGGTCACTGTAGAAAAGGTCTGCTGAAAGAACATTTCCCACATGCGTTTGAATGCCTAAGTTTTTCGCGATATGATAGGCCTTGTCCAACAAATCAAAATCAGCAATTTGTGGCAAATCAAACTGAGGCCAATCATTTTTGATGATGCGTGAAGTTGTCGCAGCGCCTTGCGCTAAGACCAAATCCCTCACATGAACCTCTTCATTCAATGCACCTGCTGTGCCTACACGAATCAATTTTTTCACGCCGTATTCGGTGATTAACTCATGTGCATAGATGGAGATAGATGGCATTCCCATGCCTGTTCCCATAACTGAGATACGGTGTCCTTTATAGGTCCCTGTATAGCCCAACATCCCTCGAACATTATTGAATTGTTCAGCATCCTTAAGAAAATTCTCCGCGATGAACTTGGCGCGTAGGGGATCTCCTGGCAAGAGGATTTTATCTGCAATTTGACCTTCTTTGGCTTCGATATGAACTGACATAGTTACTCCTTATTTTTTGATTTCTTCTCGTGCCGCGCTTCCTCTCTAAAAAAAGAAAACGCTAACACGTTTTCTCTTATTTTATCACATTTTTACTAAAACATTCTTAACAAGTGTTTTAAATGTTTCTTTCACACGTTCTGTTGTCTCAACAACCTCCGCGTGGTTAAGTTCACTCTGCATGCCTGCAGCCAAGTTAGTAATACATGAAATACCTAAAACACGCATTCCTGAATGCACCGCCACAATGACTTCAGGAACAGTCGACATACCTACTGCTGAGGCTCCCAGCGTACGTGCCATGTGGATTTCTGCTGGTGTTTCATAGGTTGGTCCTGTGAAGCCCATGTAGACACCTTCTTGAACCTTGACTGACATCTCTGCTGCAGTCTCCTTTGCAAGTTCTTGGTAAGCTTTATCGTAAGCTTGTGACATGTCTGGGAAACGAGGACCGATTTCATCATCGTTAGGGCCAATCAGTGGATTTGTTCCCATGAAATTGATGTGGTCACTGATAATCATCAAGTCGCCAGGCGCGAAGTCTTTATTTACTCCGCCTGCAGCATTGGTAACAATAATTGATGGTGTACCGAGAGCCGAGAAAACACGTACAGGATAAGTCACAACCTCCATTGTATTTCCTTCATAAAAATGGAAACGCCCTTGCATGGCAATAACTTTCTTTCCTGACAAGTCACCGTACACAAGTTGCCCTGCATGACCAACAACTGTTGAAACAGGAAAATGTGGAATTGTTTCATATTTGATGATGACGGGATTTTCAATTTCTCCTGCTAATTCTCCCAAACCTGACCCTAAGATGAGTGCAACGTCAATTTCACCTACACCTTGCTCTTTAAGAAACTTTGTTGTTTCAGCTAACTTTACTTTCACGTCCATTTTTTCATTCCTTTAATTTTTTATTCTTCTAGTATCTTCTTCCTTGAAGTAAACTTTTTAACTATTGATTAGACCAAGATTTCAAGGAATGATTCTCCAATTTCGACCTTATCAACATTGAAGTTGTCTGCAATTGTAGCAGAAATATCGGCAAAGTGGCCTAAAGGCAAAACTTTTGGCTCTTTCAATGAAGGTGAGAAAACAACAAGTGGAATATATTCACGTGTATGGTCTGTGCCTACATAACTAGGGTCATTCCCGTGATCGGCTGTAATCATCAGTAAGTCGTCTTCTCGCATCGCTTCAATAATTTCAGGCAAACGTCCATCAAAGTCTTCGATGGCTTGTCCGTAACCTTCCACATCACGACGGTGGCCATATTTTGCATCAAAATCAACTAAGTTGGTGAAACTAAAGCCTTCAACGAATTCGTCTTTACGCATTGTTTTAAGCAGGCGATCCACACCATCCATATCGTTTTTGTTGTGTCCCATATCATATTTCACACCAACAGTATTGAAAATGTCAGATATCTTTCCTACAGAATATGTATCAACTCCAGCCTTATAAAGTTTTTCTAACACTGTTTCGTCAAATGGACTCAGCGCATAATCACGCCGCCCATCTGTACGCGTAAAGTTACCTGCTGTACCTACATAAGGACGTGCGATGATACGACCAATCATAATGCCTGAACCTTCAAGTGTGATAGAGCGTACATATTCGCAAATTTTATACAATTCTTCCCGTGAAATGATATCTTCATGTGCTGCAATCTGTAATACGGGATCGGCTGACGTATAGATAATCAACTCACCTGTTTCCATTTGACGTGGGCCAAAGTCAGCGATTACAGCTGTACCAGAATAAGGTTTGTTTGCTTCACGAATGACCTTACGTCCCGAAAATTCTTCAATCTTTTGAAGCAAATCTTCAGGATAGCCTTCCGGATATGTTGGGAAAGGGGTTTGAATATTCAAACCCATGATTTCCCAGTGCCCAGTCATTGTGTCTTTACCTTTAGAAACTTCTTGTAACTTTGTCACATAAGCTTTAGGTTGTTCAGCTGCAGGCACTGTTTTAAGAGGGCTTTCACGCGGAATATTTCCCCAACCCATGGCTTGAAGATTTGGGACATCAAGTCCACGAATTTCTGAAATATGACCGATCGTATCTGAGTTAACGTCATTTACTGCTTCATGGGTTTCTACATCATGGTTAAAGAATTTATCCGCATCTGGTGCAGCTCCAATACCCACTGAATCCATAACGATGAGATGAACACGATTAAATTTCTTAGGCATAATATTCTCCTTACTTAATGAACTCTATATAGTACCATTATAAACTATTTAACGACGAATAGCTTTCCAAAGATAAAGTTTCAATCAGAAAAACTTTTCTTATTCGGAATCTGTCCTCTGATCAAGAAAACAAAGAGGACTAAGGCTGATAAAGCTACAAAAGAAATCATAAGTAAAACTTCGCTATAGTGGCCTTCTACAGTAGACGGAAAAAGGGAAAGGTTTACGCCATCAATAAAACGTGAAGAATAGGTAAAACCAACAGACATTGCGATATTAATACAAAGATTGTAAAAGCCGATAGCTGTTCCCTTATTTGCCTCTGGCATTCTTTCAAGTCCCGTATGCATGAGTGGCGCGTACATCATCGCAAAGGCACATGAACTTAAAATAAGCAGTCCTGCAAAAATAAAGACCGATGCACCCATGAGAAAGGCAGCCAATAGAATCGAAAGAACGATAGCAAGCATTGACACAAGGACGGCTTGAAAAGAGTCAAGCTTAGAGGCAATCTGGCCTGACAGACTTCCAACCAATGCCGCAGCCAAACATGCTGGAATAAACATGAGTGATACCCTGTCCAGCTGCATATGATAAACAGTGGTTAAGAGGAAGGAAAAAGTATTTAAGGTGAAAGCTGCTTGAGTAGAATAAATTAAAAGAGCAACGAGCAGCGTAAGGACAAACAACTTATTTTTAAAGAAATCAATAGTAATAAAAGCGTTTTTCTTGTGGGAGATATAGAGTAAAAACACAGCAGTGGAAAAGATAAAGCCCATCAACACAAGCCAAGAAAAGTTTGTCAGATATATCATTGCGGTGACAGCCACAACTGCTACAAGTATAATTCCAAGAGCATCAATATATTTTTTCCCCTTTGATTCCTCAGGAAGATACTTCAAGAGAAAAGGAATGAAAAATAGAGAAAGGAGTGGCACAAGGAATAAATTTTGCCAAGCCAGATGAGTGGTGATAAAGCCTCCAGTCAATGTTCCAATGACGGTTGCAATTTGAAAACTCGCGGTGGAAAATCCATAATATTTTTTCTGTTTAGCTGGTGCCACATAACGGGCAACAAAAATAAGATAAAGTGTTTCAGTCGCACCTAAGCCCGCAGCTTGAAGAACTCTGGCGAATACAACCAGCCAGTAATTAGTATGGACCATATATCCCATAAATGAACCTAGGGAAATTAAGAAAATGCCAAAAATAAGTAAGGTTCGAATACTGATACTATCTGATAACGAAGCATAGACAACTGCTCCCATGCCTATAACTAGCCCCGCCAATGTAACTTGCCAAGCAACTGTACTGGCAGAGACATGAAAATATCCAACCAGTTTAGGCGAAATAATTTTGAATGAGTTATCAATAACTAAAGAAAAAATCATGAGTAAAAGAATCACAGGAACAGCTTTTCCTATCTGTCCTTCACGTGTAGCAGTTTGCCGTCTTGTAAATTGTGCTTCCAAAGAAAATCCTCCGATAAGGTATATTTGAACGTTTCATGAAAACGCTATCTTTAAAACTGAAATCATTATAGTCAATTTACTTATGAAAATGTATTCACTTTTCATAAAAAAGTCAGAAAACTTGTACAAAATGACAGTGTGCAGCAAAAAAATCACTTAATGAGACAGACAAAGTGCCGCATGGAGTGATTTTTACACGCTTGCTAGCTGAGCTAGTTTTTTAGTTTGCTGGATTGATGATGAGGGCTGGACGCATGCCGCCATGTGCTCCAGAAGAATTTATGAACCAGTGGGAATTTAGCGAACCATTAGCTTCAAGTCTATTAACAAACCAACCTGTATCAGGATTAAGGCCTTGTGAAGAAGGTGTACGCGTCCACCAAAGGGTATCATTTGCACCTATACGTGCTATCCTATTAGGAAAAGCACGACCTGGCCCTGATAAGCGTGTTACATCTGCTACGGAAAGTGTAAAAGCACGTGGTGTGCCACCTGAGTCAACTTGAGTGATGTCAGCCGCAGCATCAGGAAATTGAGCCAAGCTGCTGGCACTCATTATCCAACGCCAACCGCCTTCCCAAACAATATCTTCATCCAAAATAGCAGGACCTATATATGGGACAGAGACAGGT
>NZ_DKXK01000029.1:0-9809 GCF_002492185.1 Lactococcus sp. UBA7128 | reverse complement strand
ACTTTCTGAGTCTATAGTATAAAAAAAAAAAAAAAGGTCAAATGAAATGAGCGTTTGATGAGAAAACTCAAGTTTTAATCCTATTAAAAAACTCCCGAATTCAGGAGTCTTGATTTTACTTAGTTTTTTAAGACGAAACCCTTGTCCATCACTCTCACATCTTTAGGCTTCATCCCAAGAATTTTTATTTTTCTGTCCTTGCTAATCAGAACTGCCCCTCGAATAACTGAGCGATTCTTAAGAAAAACTTCTTCTGGATTTTCTGCAAAAAACAAGCGTTTTGCCTCAATCTCCCCGTCCAGTGATGTGTCAGAAAATACAGTCACACTCGCTAGATTGTTCGCAT
The DNA here is from genome assembly GCF_002492185.1 of Lactococcus sp. UBA7128. Classification (NCBI taxonomy): domain Bacteria; kingdom Bacillati; phylum Bacillota; class Bacilli; order Lactobacillales; family Streptococcaceae; genus Lactococcus; species Lactococcus sp. UBA7128. The sequence continues at coordinate 9,463 of NZ_DKXK01000029.1, read as the reverse complement.
GGGGATAACCTGTTTCGGGGTTGAGAATATGATGATAAGTTTTCCCCTCCCTCTCTAAATAACGCTGATCAATCCCTGAAGTTACAGACGAGCTTGAACTTGTTAAAACTTGTAACACTAGCGATTTATCCTTTTCCAAAGGATTCCGAACACCTACACGCCATTGTCTATTTAAGGGCTTTCCTAGAAAACGAAGATTTCCCCCAAGGTTAATCATCCCCGTACAAAAACCCTGTTCCCTCCAAAATTCTGCAATTTTGTCTGCAATATAACCCTTGGCAATTCCTCCTAAATCTAGGGACATCCCCTTTTCAGGGAGAAAAATTGCCTTCTCCTGCTCATCAAAACTAATGCCGTCAGGATTCGTCAAACAAAGTGCTTCTTGAATTTCCAAATCCGAAGGAACCCGTGCATCTGCAAAGCCAATATGCCATAGTTTAGCCAACGGTCCAATACTTGCATTGAAGCCAAAGTGCTCCTGACTGACACGAACAGCTTTTTGAGTAAGCGTATAAACCTCTTTGGATAGACTTACTGCTTTCACTCCTGCCGCCTTATTGACTTCCATCAGCTCCGAATGCTCCCTGTGGACAGTAAATAAATCTTCGTAATGTACAATCTTTTCGTAGGCCTGATCAAGTTTTTCCACACTTGCTAATCCTTCTGCCCGCAGCAAGCTCAGTTCAATAACTGTCCCGAGTGCCTGATATTTTTTCGATAAAAAGTCACTCATGCTCAGAAGCTCCAGTATCTGCATCTGTCTCCATAAGCTTTCTCAGGGGTTTCAAGCTTTTCGCATAAAGACAAAAATTCCTAAAGCAGTGCTCCAACCAAGAAATAGTCTGCCTGTCTATCAAATTTCCCGAGGTATCAAAAGATTCTGTTGCGTGACTGAGTAGAAATTGGTTAGCAGGCAGAACAAAAGCTTCCAAACCAGGTGATGAAAGAATCTGTCTAAGATTTTCCTGAGCAAAAACAGTTCCCTGTTTGCCCAAGGAGGTTCCCACTATCATAACCGGGGTATTGACAAGCGGCTGAACTGCACTCCAAGATAGCCATTCCAGCAAGGACTTCAAAGCAGCTGTAATCCCGTGATTATATTCAGGTGTAGAAATAATCAGACCATCTGAATCTTCTATCGCTTCTGCAATTTCCAAAATTTGCTTGGGCAAGTCCAAACTATCTTCAGTAAATAAGGGAAGCCCCGCTATTTCAATAATCTCAATCTCGGCTTCATCTACAAAATGTTTTTTCATATACCAGAGCAACTTTCTATTATAGGAAAAACTGGCATTGGTACCTACAATTGCAATAAATTTCATATCTATTCCTCTTCATTAAAGTAAAAAGAGCTTTCGCTCCTTTTATTTTAACATCTTAGGGTTGAAACCACCGCTGCGATAGCTTGCTAAGTTCACCTGACTGACGAAGTTCTTGTAAACCTTGGTCTACTTTACTGATCAGCTCTTTATCTCCCTTACGAGCTGCGACAACATAATTTTCTTGGGGGTATGGCGTGTTGAGAATGTTAAATACAGCATTAAGCTGCTTTTCCTTGAGGTAAGTCTTTGCATAATGTTCGTCCAAGAGAAGGGCTTCAACTTTCCCCTCTTGCAAGGCTGCCACTGCTTCACTGGGTTTATCATATAAAAACATCAGATTTTCTTTTACAATATTTTTTAAGACATGGGGATACTTACCAAATATTTCGTACTCTACAGAAGCTTTCTGTCCTCCGACAAGTAAATCATGCATGTCGCCGATATTATAAATATTCGCCTCCCTTGGTACAAGTAACACAGTTCTTGAAGTAAGATAGGTTTGACTAAATAACATATCTTTTTTATGTGCCTTGTTTACGATATAGGGTCCCCAGATTAGGTCCACTTCTCCCTCTCTTAAAGCCTTCTCCTTGGAAGACCAGTCCAAAGCTCTCCACCTAATCCGAATATCGTAAGAATCAAAGATAGCCTCAGCCAAAGCTACATTGAAGCCTGTAGGTTTTTGCTTTTCCTGAGATGAGCTTAAGGGTGCAAAGTCTGCTTCGTAACCAATGGTGATTGTCTTACTTTCTTCAACTTTTTCCCATGTATTTTCCTTTTGGCTAAGGCCATAGGCTGTTAGGCTCATAAAGATAAGTAAGAGGAGTAAAGGGATGAGGAGATAGGTTTTGATTTTCTTCATTCTATCATTCTATCATTTCTCACGCCGCAAATCTACTGCTTTGAGTGGAACTAACTTTGTATGATATTTCCATTTATAGCCGAAATAGAGTGCTAAAAACAAAGGAATCGCGGCGTATAGGGCTAAACCTTCTCCCCAGTGACTGCTGAAAAGTAATGCTGGATTAAGATTAATCACAATTGCCACTGTCATTATTAGGGATATAATGGGACCAAAGGGAAACCATTTGGCTTGATAAGGAAGCGTCTTTAGATCCCTCCCTTGTACTAGGAAAGCACGACGAAAGCGTATATGGCTAAGAGAAATTCCTACCCAAGCGATAAATCCTGTCAAACTTGATAAATCAACCAGTAGAAGATAAATTTGCGTCCCAAAAATCCCTGTTAAAAAAGCAATCACACATACAGCTGTAGTTGCCAACAAGGCGTTTATAGGTATACCGTTTCTGGCTATTTTGGAGAAGTGTTTTGGTGCACCTTCTTTTTTTCCCAAAGAATAAAGAATACGTGTCGAAGCGTACATGACAGAGTTTGCTGATGAAATGACAGAGGTTAGTATAACAGCATTCATCACACTGGCCGCAACAGCCAGACCAATGTTTTTAAAAACAATGGTAAAGGGACTCATCACAGCTGTCGAATCAGAATTCAACAATCGTGGATCTTGATAGTTAATGAGCGCTGCAATAATAATGATTGTAAAAATGTAGAAAAGAAGGATGCGCCAGAAAATAGAGTTCATCGCTTTAGGAATACTCTTTTCAGGATTTTCTGTTTCACCTGCTGTAACCCCCAACAACTCTGTGCCTTGGAAGGAAAAGCCTGCGATAAGTAAAACGCCCACAAATCCCGTGATACCTCCTGCAAAGCCATGATTTTCAGCAGTAAGATTTTCCACAACGTTAATATGATTTCCAAAAATACCGATAATTGTCAAAAGCCCAACCACGAGAAAAACAAGGATTGTGACCAGCTTGATAATAGACAGCCAGTATTCTGTTTCTCCAAAGGCCCGGACTGCCATAATATTGATCGCGAAAATAAGCACAGCAGCCAGACCTGAAAAAATCCAAGTAGGGACATGCGGCAACCAAAATTGGGTAATCAATCCTGCTGTCGTCAAGTCAACGGCAATGGTGATGGTTCCATTTAGCCAGTAATTCCAGCCCAGAGCAAAGCCAAAAGCTGGATCAACAAACCGTGAACCATAATCTGTAAAAGATCCTGATGTTGGCAAATATGTTGCCATCTCTCCTAAGGAAGTCATCACAAAATAAACCATTATCCCAACCAAAATGTAAGCCGCTACCGCTCCAAAAGGACCTGCCTGGCTGATGGTTGCTCCTGAAGTCAGAAAGAGCCCCGTACCAATTGTGCCACCCAAGGCAATCATCGTGATGTGCCTCTGCTTTAAATCGCGTTTTATTTGATTTTCATTTTTCATATTTTTTTCTTTCTCTAAAACTTTTTGTTCACTTACAGCATAATTTTGCCCAAAAGAAAAGACCAAATAGTCAAACTATCCGGTCTTTTTGAGAATCACCGGCATAGATGTCTTTCGAGCGTACTCTAAAGCTGCATCTATACCAAAAGTATGACACAACTCCTATCTATGCACATGATGATGTTGAGCTTGTCGGTCAAACTTAGACATATATGATTCTCCTTCCTGATATTTTTATTTAGTATATTCCTTTATTCAAAATTTTGCAAGAATAAACTTTTCATAGTCGTTTAGTCTGAGGAATATTTATGTTAAAATATAGAAATGGAAAAGAAAAAAAATACGAATATCATTTTTGGAGGACTCTTAGTCCTTGTCGTTGTTATTGTCGGCAGCCTAATTTACTTTGCAAACAACTCCGGCAGCACAACTGATGCAAAAGACGACCTGCAAAGTGTAGCACTCCCGCAGCTATCTACTGAGGTTGGGCAAGACGAAGCTGAGGTTCAAATCCAAACTACAGCAGGAAATATCAACATTAAACTCTTCCCTAAACTTGCGCCGATGGCTGTGGAAAACTTCTTGGCTTTAGCTAAAGAGGGCTACTATAAGGACAACGAGTTTTTCCGAGTGATTAACAACTTTATGATTCAGACAGGCGACCCTAGCAACAAAGGAACAGGCAGCAAGTCGGTTGTGAATAATAACAAGCCCTTTGCTACTGAAATCTCTAACCAGCTTTATAATATTCGTGGTGCAGTATCACTTGCTAACAGTGGTCCGGGAGAAACAAGTAGCTCACAATTCTTCATTGTTCAGAATCCTAAAGCTGCGGATCAAGGCTTGACAACAGAAAAATACCCTGAGAAGATTATCGAAGCCTACAAACAAGGTGGAGCTCCTTTCCTTGACGGACAATACACTGTCTTCGGTCAAGTTATCTCTGGCATGGATGTTGTAGATAAGATTGCTGCAGGTAAAGTGACAACAAACCCAAATAACCCTCAAGAAGAATCTTCACCTGTTAATCCTGAAAAAATTACAGGTGTGAAAATTATCAAGGGCTGGGATTTCTAACACCTAACACATAAAAAAACTCTTGTTCAAATACAAGAGATTTTTTTATAGGCTGACAAGATAAGCAAATAGTTCCCCCCCTTGTCCTCCTATCACATAAGGTTAAGGAATAAAAAAGAGCTTAGCGCTAACAAGCTCTTTGTAGCTACATGAAAAATGACAGTCCAACAATTGATAAGTAGCCGCCATCAATCTGCTAAATATAGTGCCCCCAAAAGTTAGAGTTAAAAATTTAACATTTGGAGGTCTTTTCTTATTATTCAATATCTCCGCATCGGCATTGTAAATACAAGGGGGAGTAACCGTGTTACCGGCAAACATTATTATCCTTCTCTTCTTGCGCGGGCAGCTCACGAAATAGGAACAATGATAGGAGCATCTTATGATGGAGAAGTTCAAAAACGATATTTTTTTGAATTGAAGCTAATAAGATGCTTAGGCTATTCCCATAGGAATAGGCGTCTAGCATTAGTTCCTTTAGGAACAATGATAGGAGCATCTTAACCCATCAATCTTTGCATATCTTCTGGCATCTCTAGCTCAATATCGATTAATTCATTTGTAAAAGGATGTACAAATTGTAAATGATGACAATGAAGTGCTTGACGATCTATTAACTCATGGTTGCCACCGTAAAGTTCGTCTCCTACAAGAATATGTCCCAGATGTGAAAAATGAACACGGATTTGATGGGTCCGACCTGTATGTAAAACAACATCCAGTTGCATCAGACCATTTTTTTCCGCCACAACTTCATAGCTTGTCCGCGCTTCCTTTCCATCAGGACTCACGCGCCGCTCGATGATTGAAGATTCTACTCGACCAATAGGCAGATTAATCTCGCCAGATTTTGGTAATTTTTCATCCGCATAAATAATGGCATAATATCGTTTTGTCACGCTCTCTTTGTACTTTGGATGCACAATTAAAGAATGGGCCAGACTGTGCTTAGCAAAAAGCATCAAACCGCTCGTATCGCGATCCAAGCGCGTGATGATATGCACTGTTTGATCTTCATATTTTTTACGGACAATATAGCCTTTGACCAGATTAGACATGGCGCCTGTCGGATGCAAACGTCCCGTAATTGACGTCCGTCCTGCCGGCTTATTGACAATCAAATAATGTTCATCTTCAAAAACCACCTCTGGGTCAATATCCTCGGGAATCAGCAGGTCTGTTCCTTGTTCTACCGGTGTTATAATCGTCACAACATCATCGACTTGCAAAGGAAAGAGAACGTTGCGCTCCATACCATTCACCAAAATCTTGCCACCATCAAACTTGACATGTGAAAGAAAGCGCTTGGAAACACCATGCTGCTTCAGTAAAGTTTTTACCGTGTTCCCATCAATTGTATTTGTAAACGAAAATTCCACTGCCTTAACTTCTCCTCTTAAGTCTGTTCCTGATCAAACATTTGTATGCTTCCTTCTAGCAGATTAAGTCTTACTTTTCGACATCTAAAAACTCCAACACATGTCGGAGTTTGCCTAGAACAGGATTTTATTATATCACATTTGTTTCGTATGAGTAAATATGTTTTAATCAAAAATAAGACAAGCACATGAAATAATGAATGAAAACGAGAAAGCTTCCTTGTGCTATTTTGCTCTAAAAAAACAGCTCAAAATCTCTCAAAATAGCCAATGTCGTCAAAAATCGCTTTCATACATCAAGCACTTCATACCCTTACTCAACTTCTCCAATAAATGCGTTTCGCACACGTTCCCAAAAACTTGTGTGGGCACAGTTAGCAAAAGCAATCGTTTTGCCGTCCATACTGTATTCGATAGCTTCAATCTTTTCATAATTAAAACTCAGCTGATCGACAGTGACACTATAGTCCTCAACATCTTCCGGACAAATGATAATCGTGTCTTTTTTAGCAACCACCATCGGTGCACCTAATGTTCGGTAAACAATATTATTAAGGCTGGCTATCTCAGCCATTTGCATGGCTTCCACGTGGGGATGCAAAACAGCGCCTCCTATAGACTTATTATAGGCTGTTGATCCCGTAGGTGTGGACACAGAAAGACCATCACCACGGAACTTCTCAAAAAGAAAATCAGATATTTTGATGTCCGCCACTAAAGTCTTAGATGTGCGGCGAATGGTTGACTCATTAAGCGCATAATGCAGTTTTTCAGAACCATCCTGGAACTTCACCAAAATACGGAGAAGGGGATAATGTACAGCATGTTGAGCTACTTCTGATTCTAATGCCACAATCACCTTATCTAAATCAGTATCCATGAAGTCGGTATAAAAACCCAAATGTCCCGTATGAACGCCTAGAAAACGAAGCTTATCCAGTTTATTCTCATAGAGATGCATGGCTTTGAGTAAGGTACCATCCCCCCCTACAGAGATAACTACTTCTGGATCTTCTTCCTCAAATTGAAAATTTTTAGCTTGCAAAAGCGCTGTTAACTCTAACAGCGTTTCCTGTGATTTTTCACTTGAGTTCCCTACCAACCAGATTTTTTTACCAGAGCTCATTGTCTTCCCCGTTTTCCTTTTTATAATCCAGCCTTGCTTGAGGATCATCAAAAAGCAATTGTGCTTCCTGAATATCTTCTCGAATGGCTCCCATTTCCATATCAAGCTGTGCTGCCATATGTGCTGCAGTAGTCAAACGTTCTCGGACTTCCTCCGGAATAACCCCGCCATATTTATAACTTAGGGAATGTTCAATCGTTGCCCAAAAATTCATTGCCAATGTCCGGATTTGAATTTCTGCAAGAACGACCCGTGAGCCTTCAATAGTATCAATTGGATACTCAATCACAACATGATATGAACGATATCCACTCACTTTTTGATTGTGTATATAATCACGCTCCTCAACGATTTTTAGGTCTTTACGCTTTCTTAAGAGCTCCAAAACATCCCAAACATCATCAACAAACTGCACCATAACGCGAACACCAGCGATGTCTTCCATCTCTTGAATCGTTTCCAGTGTATAGCCCCTCATCACAGCCTTCTTACGAATCGAGTCTCGGCGCTTTACACGACCAGTAACGAATTCTATCGGTGAGTAGAGTTTTTTCTTCAAAAATTGCTTGCGCACGCCACGGAGTTTGATTTTTAATTCTCCGACCGTTTGAACATAGGGATCAAGAAATTCTTCCCAATCAAATTCGGCTGCTGTACTTTCAGTCATAAGCTTATCCAAATTAACCTTTGGTCAATTCTCCTTTGCATTTTATTACAGTCCTCCTAAATTATACCATATCTCCCCTATATTAACTAGACAACTTTACATAATTTAGAGTGGGAAAAAGCGGTCACAAATGTACCATAGACCTTAGAAATAGGAGGTCCAGTTTCTTTGTGACTTTACTTAGATACGGGCTTTTGATATACTTTTAAATAATAAATCATTTATCATTCTAACCAGAAGGGAGGATGTCTCTCTTGGAGATCTTGCAAAGAGTAATCTAAATAGAGCATCTTTTATAAAAATGTCAACAAATTTAGAAATCGAGCATAAAACGATGCTCTCCATGCCGGAGTATGACCGCTTGAAAACCCTCTTTTCTCATGTCACTCCGGTTCGACAGACAAATCACTATCTTGACTCCCAAGATTTTACACTTCGGAAGAAAAAGTTAGCCCTACGTATACGTACCTTTGACCGTTCAGCGGAAATGACGCTTAAGGTCCCTCAACAGGTAGGCAATATTGAGCATAACATAGAGCTTACGCTTGAAGAGGCACAATACCTTATCTCTCAAAAAAGCGTCACCTGTGGTAAAACTGACCTCAGTGAAATCTGCGATATTTTGAAAGAGAGAGGTGTTGATTTAGAAAGTATCACCTTGGTGGGGAGCTTAACAACTATTCGCTATGAACAGCGTCTTCCTATTGGTCTAGCAGCTCTTGACAAAAATGACTATCTTGGGCATACGGATTACGAGCTAGAATTAGAAGTAACAGACAGTGAACAGGGAAAAAAGGATTTTTTAGCTTTTTTGAAAAAAAATCACATTGAATTTCGTTTTTCAAAGTCCAAAGTCGTGCGTTTTCTGGACTGTTTACGCCATATGAATCAACAGTAAAAAGTGCTTATTTAGCACTTTTTGCATATAATTTGGTCTGCTATCTAAAATTTGATAAACTATATTTCATAGATATACCAACAGATAAAAAATAATTATAACAGACTTAATAAGGAAAAATATAACACTTATGTATGACATCCATCATTTTTTCACCCCAATTCTTAACAAATTCTCTGAATTTGACTCTCACAACTGGTATCTCTATCCTCTGGCTACACTTGCAGCAGCTAAAGAACTACGTGACAGCAGTAATCTGCCTAAAAATATTGAGCATCTCAATGCCAGCTTCGACCGCCTTCAAAAGATTTCTTCAGACTTTTTAACGATAAATCTGCACGGACGAAAATATGGACGAAAGTTTATCCTGGCCTTGCAAGAAAGGTTAGAAAATCTAACTGTTCTCGACTACAACAATCAGATGCGTCACGAGATATTGTTAGAAATAAACTTAACCACCGCTGACTTTGTGGCTCATCGCCATTTTGCCAAAAAGCAAATGATAAAAAATGCGCAAGAATTTTATAAAAATAATTTCACTCAAATTCCAGCAACCTTAGTTTACACAGAAAATGAATGTTTACATATCGAGAGCTATTCTCACCTTATTATTCAAAATTACCTTCGTCATATTGAAAAAACTGCCTGATATGTCAAGCCCCAATAAAATAGACAAGTAGAAAAACCTA
>NZ_DKXK01000034.1:0-11031 GCF_002492185.1 Lactococcus sp. UBA7128 | reverse complement strand
ACCACAGATTATACAGAACCAAAACTCTTTTTACGGATTTAAACGTTGTAGTACCTCTTGCCATAAGTTTCCGCTGAAAACGCGAGTTGCTTGTCCTCCTCCAAGCACACCATAACCTAGCATTAGGCCTGTTGCTACTGCTACAACTACAAGAACAAGGACTAAGAGGAGCAAAGAAAGGCGAATCCCTAAGACTTTAATCGTTTTTTTAATCATCTATTTCCTCAAGTTCTGGAACACGTTCAATATCTGCTCCAAGTGATTTTAATTTTTCATGAAATCGATAGTAACCACGATCAAGGTGATTTAATTTACGAACGGTAGTTTGCCCTTGGGCTACCATTCCTAACAAAATCAAAGCTGCACTCGCGCGTAAATCTGTTGACTTAACTTGGGCACCTTGCAACTTACGTGTCCCTTGGATAATGGCTGTGTTTCGCGTGATATCGACAGTCAATCCCATACGGCGCATTTCTTCCAAGTGCTGGAAACGGTTTTCAAAGACTGTTTCAATCATCGTTGATTCACCATTTGCAATAGCTTGCACAGCAGTCATCTGTGATTGCATATCTGTTGGAAAACCTGGATGTGGCAAAGTTTTGACATTGGTTGGTTTTAAAACTTTAGGACCGATAACACGGAGCCCTTCAGCTTCTTGGACGAACTCCACCCCCATCTCAATCAATTTTGAAATCAGCGGTCGGTTATGCTCACGAACAGCATCTTTGATTAGGACATCACCTTGTGTCATTGCAGCTGCTACCATGAAGGTTCCAGCTTCGATACGGTCTTGGACTACTGCGTGGTTGGCCCCATGCATTTTTTCAACCCCTTTGATGATGATGGTATCCGTTCCCGCACCTTTGACATTTGCTCCCATCTTATTGAGCCAGTTGGCCAAATCAACAATCTCAGGTTCACGTGCAGCGTTTTCCAAAGTTGTTGTGCCTTCTGCCAAAGTTGCTGCCATCATCAAGTTTTGTGTAGCCCCAACCGATGGAAAATCTAGATAAATGTAAGCCCCACGAAGTTTCTCAGCCTTGGCTTCAATATAGCCAGCTTCTTGAGTGATTTCAGCTCCCATCAATTCAAAGCCTCGCAGGTGTAAATCAATGGGACGTGAACCGATAGAACAGCCGCCCGGCATCGAAACACGAGCATGACCATTGCGCGCAAGGATAGGCCCCATTACGACAATGGAGGCACGCATCTTACTTACAAATTCATAAGGTGCCTTTATTTTTACCTTTGCAGCTGCTTGTGCTTTAACTGCTTTGTTTTCTTCTGAAAACTCCAAATCTACTCCAAGATGATCCACTAAGTTATTCATCATATAGACATCGCTCAGAATAGGAACATTCCGAAGAACAATTTCTCCCTCGCTTGGCAAAAGCGTTGCTGCAAGCAAAGGTAGAACGGCATTTTTTGCACCTTCGATTTCTACAGTTCCTTTAAGGCGTGTATTACCGCCCTTGACAATTATTTTATCCATTTGTTCATTCCTATAACTTCTTTATTCTAAAAGACAACCTAAATTATAGCACAATGAATCATTTCGTCAACTTTACAGGATTACGTCCGTTTCTTGTATCAACTGTTCCACTAAATGTCGCGGCAGGCTATAAATATACTGACAGTCTGTAAGATTTGGCTCTTCTCCCTCAAAGGTCTTGGTCACAAAACCAAGTTTTCCAGCCAAAATACTTCCTGCAGCATAGTCCCATGGTTGTAAGCGACTAAAATATCCCACAATTTTTCCTTCAAGCAAGTCTGCGTAAGCTATCCCAGCACTTCCTAACATTCTCACACCTAAAGTTTTCAGACTAAAGTCTGTCAGTTTATAAAAATTTTTACGGTAAATCATGGAATTTATAGCCAGTAAACTTTCTGACAACTCTTTAGGTTTATAGGCCAGCTTCCTGTTGTTACAAAATACGTGGTGCGCATTGTTCCAGTAAAGCTTATCTTCCATTACGTTAAGTATTAAGCCAAATTGCGCTTGTCCTTGCTCATAATATGCCAGCATCACAGCAAAGTTGTCTTGCTGTACAACGAAGTTAATGGTTCCATCAATGGGATCTAAAATCCAAAAATTTTCTTGAGATTGGTCAAAGGATACAAGGTTCTTTCCTGACTCTTCCGCCAAAATTTTATCTTCAGGATAGGCTTTGAGAATTTCTTCAATAATAATTTCTTGGACTTTTTTATCAAAATTTGTCACTAAATCACTGAAGCTACTTTTGTGAGAAATTTCCAGCCTCTGATGAATATTATCTCGAAGAAAAATGCCCGCTTCTCTGATCCAAACTTTCGCTTGCTCAAGCTTTTTCAAAGCGAACGTATTGTCTTTCACTAGCCTGTACCTCCTTTAGGGCACGATAAAGCGAATAACCACTGTTCTCCTCAAATTCTCGCCCCAGTTGCTTTTCTTGCATCTTTGAAGGAACAATTCGTTTAAACTCTTTGTAGTTTTCTAAAAATTCTTCCCGATTGACTTTGCTTTCATAAAATTTTTCAACTTGATTGAAAAAAGAGAGCACTGCAGTCATTTCAGCAGTACTCCAACTCAAATCAAGTGGATATTGATAATTTGTTTTCATAATTTTCCACTCTCCTTTTATCTCATTTAAAATTCGTTCACAGCTTGCCTCATCTCAGCACGGCGATAGTGACGAGGTAAAAAGGCACGTATCTCATCTTCATTAAAACCAATTTGTAACAAACGATCATCTGTAATAATCGGACGACGCAAAAGATTTGGATACTTTGTCACAAGATCAATTAACTCGTTAATTGTTAACTCATCAAGGTCCAAATCAAGCTTTTGAAATATTTTTGATCGAATCGAGATAATGTCTTCCGTACCATTTTCCGTTTTTGACAAAATTTTACGCAAGTCATCACTCGTCATCGGCTGTGTCAAAATATTGTGCTCCTTATAAGGGACACCGTGTTTATCCAACCATGCACGCGCCTTACGACAACTTGTGCATGACGGAGACAAGTATAAATCAACCACTTTCTTTCCCCATTCTATCTAGGCTGTGAACAATTCTAAAACTTGAGCAGCGCTATCATTTCGCTAATCATTATAACAAAATTTAGGGTTTAATAAAAGCGTGTTTTTTTACTATTGTGTGAGAATTTATGTCTATGTCACACATTGTTCATATCCTCACAAATTTCTTGCAAATCTTCAAATCTAATCCAGTCCATATTATAGTTTGGTATCTTTTGCATCTTGTTTGTAATATAACGCAGTTTTGTTTCGTTTTCTTCATCGTATAAAACTAAGGCGCCTTCCGAATTTTCAAGTAAGAAGTCGTTATACTGACGAAATTGACTGGGATTTTCGTAACTTTCGTAGGCATACTTGACATAATCTACATTTTTAAACTCCTGCAATTTAGCCTGATTGGCTTGATTCCAGTTTTTTCCATGCGTTTCAAAAGGAAAGATACTGGCTATGAAAAAATCATAATCCTTCTGCAACTCTTTGGAAACCTGTAAAGCCCAATATTCAAAACCCAGACTACCAGTAAAAATAACCCAATTAAGACCATTGTCCAAATAAGCTTCCAAGCGCATTTTTAAAGCTTTTTTGATAATACTTATTTTTATATCCTTTTCATCAAAAATCCCTAAGTCAAAAGCTGTGTAACCTGTGATAAGTAAAGTTTTCATAACTGACACTTCCCTGTAAAAAATATGCTATAATTACATTATACAATAGAGGTGACAATTTAATAAACGGAAAAATACTTATGTTGAAATATCCCCAAGGTTTAAACAAACAAGGAAAAGCTTTTTCAGAAAAAACATCTGGGAAAAAAATAGTGCATAACGCTGCGAAAAGTTCCCTGAATATGATAAAATCTAAACCGGCAGTAAAATTTGGAAAGCGTGGGATGAACTTTGAAGCCGAGATTAATGCCACCAATGATTACTATCTGGCACACGATATCGCTGTAATTCATAAAAAACCCACACCCATCCAAATCGTAAAAGTCGACTACCCCAAACGTAGCCGGGCAAAAATCACTGAAGCTTACTTTAGACAAGCTTCTACCACTGATTATTCCGGAGTCTACCAAGGGAGATATATTGACTTTGAGGCTAAAGAAACACATCAGAAAACAAGTTTTCCTCTGAAAAATTTCCATGAACATCAAATTGTTCATATGAAAAAGGTGATTGAGCAAAAAGGTATCGCTTTTGTTCTTTTACATTTTGCTTCTTTAGACGAAACCTACTACTTGCCTTCTGAGAATTTGATTCACTTTTATCATGAAAAGAACGGGCTAAAGTCCATTCCACTTGATTATATTAAAAAGCATGCTTACCCGCTTTCATCCAATCAAATTCCTAGAATTCCCTATTTGGAAATCGTTAATAAACTTTGTGAGGTGAATTAAAATTTCTACGAACAAACGAAAAAAATCAAAAGCGAGTCAAAAGAAAAATACGGCTGTTAAAAGATCACTCATTTCCACATTGAAATGGGCTTTAATTCTGATTTTTTCGGCTGTCATCTTTACTTTTGTTGCTGCAGGTGCACTTTTTATATACTATGCAAAAGATGCTCCTAAATTAGATATGAGCAAGCTTGAGTCCCCTCCTTCAACAGTTGTTTACGACAAGGATGAAAACATTATTGCAACACTTGGGGCAGAACAACGCGACTTAGTACAAACAGACAATATTCCTGTTATGCTTGTCAATGCCGTTACCTCAATTGAAGACCACCGCTTTTTTAATACACGAGGTGTTGATCCGATACGTATTGTCGGCTCTTTATTAAATAACTTACGTGGCGGACATATTCAGGGTGGTTCTACCCTAGACATGCAGTTGATTAAGCTCTCTTTTTATTCTACGGACTCTTCCGATCAAACCATGCGTGTAAAGATTCAAGAAGCTTGGCTTGCTTTACAGCTTGATCAAGAGTGGTCTAAGGAGCAAATTTTTACCGCTTATGTCAATAAAGTCAACATGGCTAATGGCTATTATGGTATGGGAACTGCTTCCAAGGCTTACTATAACAAGCCGTTAACCCAGTTATCTATTGCGCAACTTGCATTGCTGGCAGGGATGCCTCAAGCACCAAATACCTACAACCCTTATAAAAATCCAGAAGCTGCGAAGTATCGTCGTGATCTGGTTATCAATTCCATGTATCGCTTTGGTAAAATTACGGAAAAACAAAGAGATGAAGCGCTTAACACGCCCATTGATGATGGTCTTCAAACATTAAAAGGCGGCGCAAATATTCCTGAGTACGCTAATGACTTTATCACAGAAGCCATCAAACAGGCCAATCAAGAAACAGGACTAGATGCTCCAAATGCTGGCTTAAAGATATATACAACACTTGACAGTAAAGCTCAAAATGACCTCTTCAACATTGTCAATACTAATGATTCTGTTCCTTTCACAGATGACGAGCTCCAAGTCGCTTCAACCCTCATTGACACACAAACAGGTGGTGTAGCTGCTCAAATCGGCAGTCGTAAGCGCGAAATTACTCCTTTTGGTTTCAATCAGGCTACTGCGGTAGACCGCGACTGGGGCTCAACAGTAAAACCTTTGGTTGACTATGCCCCAGCTTTCGATAATGGTATTTACACAAGTACTGCTCAAACTATCTCGGACTCTGGATCTTACTTTTATCCAGACTCTCCGAACATTCAGTTGAACAACTGGGACAACCGCTATCTCGGAAATATCACTGTGCGACAGGCTTTAGCCCTTTCACGTAACATTCCAGCCATCAAAACATTAAATGCAGTTGGACTTGACAAAGCTACCGAGTTTGCGAACAAGTTGGGCTTTAAATATGCCGTAGAAACAGGAACAAATGCCAATGGTGAAGCAACTTTTGAACCAGGCACGATGACATACTCAAACGGTATTTCAAGTAATTCAAGAAGTAAGGATACTCAATATGGTGCCAGCTCTGAACGTATGGCTGCTGCTTATGCTGCCTTAGCTAATGATGGTATTTATACTAAACCTTACTATGTTTCAAAAATCATCATGCCTGATGGTTCGACAAAAACTTACGAACCGGAGCGCACACGTGCTATGAAGCCTTCTACAGCCTATATTATTACTGATATTCTCAAAGGAGTAATCAAAGGTAATGACGGAGCAATACCGGCACTTTCTACAGGTCTTTACGCCCAAACTCCTGGACTCCCAGAAGCTGGAAAAACGGGGACTTCAAACTATGATGCCAGTGAATATCAACAAGCATTAGAAACTGCTGGTATTACCCAAGCACAACTCCAAGGTGGATCCATGGCACCTGATGAAAACTTTGTCGGCTACACGCCTCAGTATGCAATGGCTGTATGGACAGGTTACAAGAACAAGCTCCAGCCTATTTATGGCGAAAATATGTACATTGCCGCCAAAGTTTTCAAAGCAATGATGAATGATCTTTATCCCGATCCAACATCTGTTGAAGACTGGCAGATGCCTACTGACGTTATAAAACAAGGTTCTGAACTTGCTGCAACAGGAAATTAATCTATGAAGATCAATAAAATCGTCAGTGAAATTGCTCAGGAAAATGCTTATATCCTGAGTAATTCTACTTTTAGCTTACTTATTGACCCAGGCAGTCAGCCTGATAAAATCCTTGAGAAACTCAAAGAAATCAATAAACCTCTTGCTGCTATTTTACTCACTCATGCTCATTTTGACCATATCATGGGACTGGACACCATCAAGGAAGCCTATCCCAAAGCTTTAGTTCTGCTGCATGAAAGCGAAA
Organism: Lactococcus sp. UBA7128; assembly: GCF_002492185.1. Taxonomy (NCBI): domain Bacteria; kingdom Bacillati; phylum Bacillota; class Bacilli; order Lactobacillales; family Streptococcaceae; genus Lactococcus; species Lactococcus sp. UBA7128. The sequence goes on along the minus strand of NZ_DKXK01000034.1, from coordinate 4,253 downwards.
AAGATTGGCTTACGCATCCCGAGCTTAACGCTTCCGCTTCAATGATGGGTAAACCCGTAACTTGTAAAACAATCGTGGATGAATATTATAGCTGCAATACACCTTATAATTTTTCAGGGTTAGAGTTCTCTGTTCAGCATACACCCGGTCACTCTCCCGGTGGAGTAAGTTTTGTCTTTGAACAAGAAGGAATCGTTTTTTCTGGAGATGCTCTTTTTTCAGGTTCAATTGGCAGAACAGACTTGATCGGTGGAAATCATGAACAGCTCCTTCACTCTATTAAACAAGAGCTTTTCTCTCTGCCAGATGACTATATTGTTTATCCTGGTCATGGTCCAAATACTACTATTGGAAAAGAAAAACTGTATAATCCATTTTTTTAATATAAAAGTCCTCACACGGATACGCACTCCAAAGGCTAGTTTTTTCAGTCTAACTTTTGGTGGTCCTATCAGCATGAGGTCTTTTTATAATGTTCTTTTGTGCTCACCACTTTATTTTTGCGTTCCATACATCAACTGGGACAAAACAAATAGATACGATATTACTCTATTTTTAACTAGAATAAAAAAATCGTGAAGCTAATAAAGCTTCACGATAGGATATATTAGACAGATAAAGTTTGCCCTGGATAGATATTTCCTGTGATACCGTTCATAGCTGCAAGTTCATCTGCCGTCAACCCATAGACCGAAGCAATCGAAGTTAAAGTGTCACCAGACTGAACAGTGTATGTACGAGAAACTGCTGAGGCAGAAGTTGAAACCGTGGTAGAGGCAGCTGCTAAAGGAATCTGAAGAACTTGACCTATCATGATATGGTCTGTAGCTTGAAGTCCATTTTGAGCGAGGATGGCATCCATGGTTACACCATATTGCGCTGCAATGTCATAGACAGTATCACCTTTTTTCACAGTGTAGGACTGCAAACCATAAGCACTGCTAGCAGGCGTTGATGTAGGTGATGCGGTAGCGTAACTTGTGGTTGAAGGCGCAGCAACACCACCTCCATCATAGGCCGTCAAGCCATACTCTGCAATTAAAGCATTGAGTTTTGCGGCATAATTTGGGTCTGTTGCATAACGGCCTTGCAACCAAGCCGTTGCATCTTGGTAAGAGCTCGTGTTTTCACGCCAAACACCAGAATACAAGAATGAACCTCGCAAAAGTTGCGCTTGAGCTACACAAGCTTCAGCAACTGAACCATAAGCTTGGAAGGGCTCAACAACATTTTGCATCTGCCCATCAATAAACTCTTGTGTTGGAAGGTAAACAGGAGTTCCCGATGTATATTTTACACCAAAGATATTGTTATAATTGACAGCCAGAGCACTTTGGCCTGCACTGCTCTCTAAAATTCCCTGCGCAATCATCACAGACGGATAAAGACCGTATTCGTTAGCAACAGGCGTCGCTGCTTCTGCTAACTCCTGTACAGACATTGCTTGTGCTTTTACCGCTCCAAGACTGGTGAGTGCAACTGCTGCTGCACCAAATAAAAATTTGTGCTTTGTTCTCATTCTACAAAAACTCCATAAATAAAATATTTATTAATTCTAAGTATATACTATTTGCTAGTCAATGTAAACCTATACAATTTGTTATATGATAATTTTATAATCTTTATTCGCTTTTTTTATGTAAAAGTGGTAGAGTAAGTTTTATAATAGAGAAAAGAGTCCTTAGGGATAAAAAGGAGAATTTTATGTCTAAAATTTATGAAAATATCACGGAACTTATCGGGCAAACACCCGTTATTAAGCTTAGAAATCTTCCTGCAGATAGTGCAGAAGTTTATGTCAAGCTTGAAGCCTTTAATCCCGGTGGTTCTGTAAAAGATCGTATCGCGCTCAATATGATTCGTCAGGCTGAAATTGATGGTCTTTTACAAGCTGGCGGCACTATCGTCGAACCCACATCTGGCAATACAGGCATCGGCCTTGCTTTTGTAGGTGCTGCTCTGGGATACAAGGTTGTTATCGTTATGCCTGAAACTTTCTCTGTGGAACGCCGTAAGTTGATTCAAGCTTACGGTGCTGAGCTTGTCTTGACACCAGCAGCTGGCGGAATGAATGAAGCCATTGCTACAGCAGAACGCCTCGCAAAGGAAAACGGCTGGTTCCTTCCCCTTCAGTTTGAAAATCCAGCTAATCCAGCTGCTCATGAAGCAAGCACTGCTGTGGAAATACTCGAAACTTTTGGTAAAACTGGTTTAGATGCCTTTGTTGCAGGCGTTGGGACTGGTGGGACAATTTCAGGTGTTTCGCATGCTCTGAAAAAAGCCAATCCTGCACTTAGAAGTTATGCTGTTGAGCCAGCCACTTCCCCACTTTTAAATGGCGGACAACCCCAACCTCATAAAATTCAAGGTATTGGAGTGCCCTTCATCCCTAAAGCTCTGGACACTTCTTCTTACGATGAAGTCATCGATGTTCCTATCGAAGAAGCTTTTAGCACTGCTCGCGAAATCGGTTTTAATCAAGGTTTCCTTGTGGGTATCTCTAGTGGTGCGGCTATCTGGGCTGCACTGGAGGTCGCTAAGAAACTGGGTAAAGGTAAAAAAGTGCTGGTTCTGTCCGCAGATAATGGCGAACGCTATCTTTCGACAGAACTGTATGATTTTTAGTTTGGAAAATTCGAGTGGGAAGTGAGTCCTTAAGCTAAAAGCTAGTGTCTTTCTCGCAAATTTATAAAAAGAAACCGCCCTATTAGCCTACTTATGTGCTGAGAGTGAGCGGTTTTTCTGTTTTTTAAGTTGTGGATTGGTGGATGATGAGGGCGGGGCGAGCGCGATGAGGTATAGTTCCACTATCAACTCGTAGTGCTCCTGAAGCATTTACTACAATCTGACTAGGAGGGTTACCCATTGGATTAGGATTAGCTCGAGTACGTGTGGACCATGAGCTACCAGAGGGAATTGTACGGTCCGCAAGGTTACTAAAGCTACCATTTTGTGACAAACGGGTCACATCTGCCAAAGAAAGAGAAAATGCTCCTCTTCGCCCTTCAAGACTCACTGCCGTCAAATCTTCTGCTTGAATTGAGAAATCTTCTAGATTAGTAGGTATCCAATTATTGCTCTCTTTTTGTTCCCATATGAGCTCACTGGCAGAAAACGTAGGTGTCATAAGTGGATTTGCCACAGGCTGAACAATAGCCTTGACCATATCATTAAGGGCATCATACCAATCTTGATGAGCATGGAAATCTGTATTTATAGGTACGCCCGCAAAGATACCTTCATTTTTTATAATCATATGATTCCCCTCACTCATATCATCAAGATAACGGTATTCTTCTCCAGCCATGGTAAAGATACGCCCTGGCTCCATGGAACTAAAGTTAAAAGCAGATACAGGAGCATCAGAGGAAGGATTCCCATCTCCATGACTTCTAATAACTTCAAGAAGGTTGCTCACCTCTCCTGATGTCGGTTCATCTTCAAAATCACTGTCCGGCGTAATCAACTGACTGTCCACATGGATAGCGTAGTAATAAGAACCACGGATATCATGTGCCGCCTCTGTCATCTCCGCTGCATCAAGCAGATATGAGCTGGCTTGGCCTTCATTGAGTTGATTTGCCCAGTAAGCCCAGCCTGTTTCATGGTCGATAACCCAGAAGTTGCCGATTTTCTCTTCGTTGGAAAGTGTTGCCCATTCTTCTAGGTCTATTGGTGCATGGTCTTGCGCCAAGTGTTGGGCTGTTGTACGTTCTGTACCATCCGATGCTCCCGGCCAAACTGTACTTGTTGGCCCCTGACCATTCGTATAACTCTCTCCTTCTTGCCAGTAGGCATCCTCACCCGTACCCGGATGAGTGGCCCCATCTGTCTCACCGTCTGTGGCACTATCGCCAGCGATGTAGTCTCGCGCATGCCCCGCTGCAGCCGTCATCAAATCTTCTGAATCGCGGTTGAAGGTGGGCAAGTACCAAGGCGCACGTTCTCCTTGACGGGGCCAACCAAAGGTCAAGTTACTATATTGGTTAAAGACGGCAGAGTCCCCCGTGCGGATACTGAGGCTTTCTGTTGAGGGGATGTAGGTCGTCCAGGTCTCTACGCTCTCCCGAACGGCAGTTGGCACTATGGAGTTGAACTCCTCTTCTCCACGGGCTCGAATCGCCATAAACTCAGACAGACGAATCCGTGCCATGACAGGTTCCTCCCCATAATTTTCGACAAAGACATCCTTGTTTTCGGTGTCACGATTATAGTAATCATGAACACGGCCACCAACTTCGAATGCATTATCT
>NZ_DKXK01000009.1:0-17417 GCF_002492185.1 Lactococcus sp. UBA7128 | reverse complement strand
TGAGTGTTTGATGAGAAAAGGGTGCTTAGTTTGGCTTTGAGGTTTGCTTTTTCTCTTTTCTGAACCAAGGAAGGTATGAGAAAAGAAGCTCCAACTGGAGCTTCTTGACTTTATGGCTCTGTGGAAAAATTGTCATACAAAAAAAACGCTCAACTGAGCGTTTTCCTACTTTGTAAAAGTTTATTTAAAAGTCATGCTATTACTTTACTTCTTCAACTTCAACTGAAGCAACTACTTCTGGAGCGTCCGATAGGTCTGCCAGAGGTTCAATGTTACGGTAGCGGAACATACCAGTACCGGCAGGAATAATCTTACCGATAATAACATTTTCCTTAAGACCAAGCAGGTGATCTTCTTTACCGTGAATCGCAGCATCTGTCAAGACACGTGTCGTTTCTTGGAAGGATGCAGCTGACAGGAACGAATTTGTTTCCAATGAAGCTTTTGTAATACCCATAAGCACTGGACGTGCTGTCGCAGGTGTTTTGCCTGAAAGAAGCGCTTCTTCATTGAGCTTTTCAAAGTCAGAAATGTCCATAAGACCACCAGGCAAGATGTCAACATCACCTGTATCCATTATACGCACTTTGCGAAGCATTTGACGAACCATAACCTCTATGTGCTTATCACCGATTTCAACCCCTTGTGAACGGTAAGTTTTTTGAACTTCACCGAGTAAGTAAGTTTCAACAGATAAAGCATCACGAACTTGAAGCAAATGCTTAGGTTCAATTGAACCTTGAATCAATTGCTGACCACGGTGGATAAATTCACCTTCTTCAACCATGAGCACATCAGCCATTGACACAGTATACGTCCGTGTATCTGTTTTACCTTTGACTGTGATTTCACGTGTACGCGCCATGGTATCTTCCACGATGGAGTCAACTGTACCAGTGACTTCCGTAATAACTGCTTCCCCTTTAGGATTACGTGCTTCAAAGATTTCTTGAACACGCGGCAAACCTTGAGTGATATCTGAGCTTGACGCAACACCACCCGTGTGGAAGGTACGCATTGTCAGCTGTGTACCAGGTTCCCCGATTGACTGTGCGGCGATTGTACCAACAGCTTCGCCAACTTCAACGGCTTCACCTGTTGCCAAGTTTTTACCATAACAGTGTTTACATACACCGTGTGGTGTTTTACATGTAAATACAGAACGGATAGTCACTTCTTTGATGCCTGCAGCAACAATCTCTTTAGCGATATCTTCAGTGATTAATTGATCATCACCGATAATTACTTCACCAGTTTCAGGATGCACAACTGTTTTACGTGTGTAACGTCCTTCAAGACGTTCAACCAATGGTTCAACCATCTCTTTACCAGTAGCGATATCAGAAATCACAAGACCACGGTCTGTTCCACAGTCTACCTCGCGGATAATAACGTCTTGAGCGACGTCAACCAAACGACGAGTAAGGTAACCAGAGTCAGCAGTCTTCAAGGCTGTATCGGTCATACCTTTACGTGCACCGTGAGTTGAGAAGAACATTTCCAAGACAGAAAGCCCTTCACGGAAGTTAGAGATGATTGGCAATTCCATGATACGTCCGTTAGGTGCAGCCATCAAACCACGCATACCGGCCAATTGTGAGAAGTTGGAAATGTTACCACGGGCACCAGAGTCCATCATCATAACGATTGGGTTGGTCAAGTCTTGTTCTTCAATCAAGCGTTTTTCAAGTGTATCTTTCGCACCACGCCAAACATCAGTAACCGCATTGTAGCGCTCATCATCAGTAATCAAACCACGACGGAATTGTTTCGTGATTTGTTCTACACGTTTGTGTGCAGCACCAATGATTTCTGCTTTTTCAGGGACCACAGGAATATCTGCAATACCAACGGTCAAACCAGCCAATGTTGATTGGTGGTAACCCAAGTTCTTGAGCAAGTCAAGGAACTCAGAAGTTGTTGTTGTACGATAACGTTTGAAGACTTCCGCGATAATATTACCCAAATGTTTTTTCTTGAATGGCAATACTGTATCAAGTTCAGCCAAACGTGCATGAATATCTTCCCCAGGTTCCATGAAGAAACGGTCATCTGTTTTAGTTGTGATGTTTTCATCCGTATTTTCATTCAGATAAGGCATCCCTTCTGGATAAATATCATTTCCTTCAGGCATGATTGAGTTGAACAGGACTTTACCAACAGTTGTAATCAAGATTTTACCTTTTTGGAATTCTGTCCAAGGTTTGTTCATTGATTGTGTCGCGATACCGATACGTGTATGTAAGTGAACATAACCGTTACGCATTGCAATCTCAACTTCTTCTGGGTTGGCAAAAATCATGCCTTCCCCTTCACGTCCTTTAGCTTCCATCGTCAAGTAGTAGTTCCCCAAGACCATATCTTGTGATGGTGTAACGACAGGCTTACCGTCTTTAGGGTTAAGGATGTGTTCAGCCGCAAGCATAAGCAAGCGTGCTTCAGCTTGCGCTTCTTCTGACAATGGTACGTGAATGGCCATTTGGTCACCGTCAAAGTCGGCATTGTAGGCTTCACAGGCCAATGGATGCAAACGCATCGCGCGACCATCAATAAGTACAGGCTCGAAGGCTTGGATACCCAAACGGTGAAGCGTAGGTGCGCGGTTAAGAAGTACTGGGTGTTCTTTAACAACTTCTTCAAGAACGTCCCAAACTTCAGCATCTTGGCGCTCTACTTTACGTTTAGCCGCACGAATGTTAGCAGCCATGCCCCTGTTAACCAATTCAGACATTACGAATGGTTTGAAAAGTTCTATTGCCATTTCACGTGGGACACCACATTGATACATTTTAAGCGTTGGACCAACGGCGATAACCGAACGCCCTGAGTAGTCGACACGTTTACCCAGCAAGTTTTGGCGGAAACGTCCTTGCTTACCTTTCAGCATGTGACTGAGAGATTTGAGCGGACGATTACCAGCTCCTGTAATTGGACGCCCACGACGACCGTTATCAATCAAGGTATCAACGGCCTCTTGCAACATCCGTTTTTCATTTTGCACGATGATATTTGGGGCGTTAAGCTCCATCAAACGTTTCAAACGGTTGTTACGGTTGATTACACGACGATAAAGGTCATTCAAGTCAGATGTAGCGAAACGTCCACCATCCAACTGAACCATTGGACGAAGATCAGGTGGAATAACTGGAAGAACGTTAAGGACCATCCATGCCAACTTATTCCCAGATTTTTTGAAGGCTGTCAAAACATCCAAACGGCGAATGATTTTCACACGACGTTGGCCGCTCACATTTTTCAGTTCTTCTTTAAGTTCAGCAATTTCTGCTTCAATATCGACATCGTTGAGCAAGTCCTGAATAGCTTCTGCTCCCATTTTTGCGACGAATGAGTCGAAGCCATTTTTCAAGAGTTGTTCACGGTATTCACGTTCCGTCAAAAGCTGTTTCTTTTCAAGATCTGTTTCTTTAGGGTCAATAACGACATAGCTTGCGAAGTAAATAACTTCTTCAAGAGCACGTGGACTCATGTCGAGGGCAAGCCCCATGCGCGATGGAATCCCTTTGAAATACCAGATGTGTGAAGTTGGTGCTGCCAACTCGATGTGTCCCATACGTTCACGGCGCGCTTTGGCTGTCGTTACTTGAACACCACAGAGTTCACAGACTTGGTTTTTGTAGAAAACGCCTTTAAGCTTACCACAAGCACACTCCCAGTCCTTTTGTGGACCAAAGATACGCTCATCGAAGAGACCTTCGCGTTCAGGTTTTTGCGTACGATAGTTGATGGTTTCTGGTTTTTTGACTTCACCAAATGACCAGTAACGAATTTTTTGTGGAGATGCGATACCAATTCGCATGCTCTCAAATTTATTTACATCGACCAATGTTTTCTCCACTTTCTTTGTATTTATTTCTTTTCTTTTGAATATCCTCGCCTCAGTAAAAAGAGCGTGAAGAGCGCTGCCTTTCCACTCTGTATATCAAAGCAGCAAGACCAAAACTCACTCGGCAGCAATGCCGAACCAACTTTATATAAATTTAGCTCAGTATTACCGCCGAGCAATTTTGCACAGCGATTCACCCGAGAGGATTTTACCGAAAAATTTTCAAGGGCGCTTGTCTACAGACAAACTTTCTAAAAATTTATACTTGTTTCACAGAAAAGAACAATTATTCTTCTTTTGTTCCGTTAATCAAGGCTTGCTCAGTTTCCTCTGCTTCAGCAACAATTCGTTCTTGTGCTTCAAGCATTTCTGGCGTAATGTCAATATTTTCTTGACGCACTTCAATTTCATCATCAAGTTCACGGAGATCAAGGACATTCTTCTCAGCATCAAGGACTTTAAGGTCCATACCGAGGGCTTGCAATTCTTTTACAAGGACACGGAATGATTCAGGAAGACCTGGTTTAGGAATGCGTTCGCCTTTTACGATAGCTTCATAAGCACGTGTACGACCAATAACATCATCTGACTTGTAAGTCAAGATTTCTTGGAGGACATTTGCCGCACCATAAGCTTCAAGAGCCCAAACTTCCATCTCTCCGAAACGTTGTCCACCAAACTGCGCTTTACCACCGAGCGGTTGTTGGGTAACAAGTGAGTAAGGACCAACACTACGTGCGTGAAGTTTATCGTCAACCATGTGGTGAAGCTTAATCATGTACATGACACCAACTGAGATACGGTTGTCAAAGGCTTCACCGGTGCGTCCGTCATAAAGCACTGTTTTGGCATCGTCAGCCATACCTGCTTCTTTAACTGTATCCCAGATGTCCTTGTCACTCGCACCATCGAAGACTGGGGAAGCGATGTGGATACCCAAAGTACGCGCGGCCATACCCAGGTGAAGTTCCATAACTTGACCAATATTCATACGGGAAGGGACACCCAATGGATTCAACATGATATCAATTGGTGTACCATCTGGTAAATATGGCATGTCTTCTACAGGAACGATGTTTGAAACGACACCCTTGTTACCGTGACGTCCGGCCATCTTATCCCCAACGTGGATTTTACGTTTTTGTGAGATAAAGACACGAACCAATTTGTTTACACCTGATGGCAATTCGTCACCATTCTCACGTGTGAAGACACGAACGTCATGAACAATACCGCCACCACCGTGAGGAACACGAAGTGATGTATCACGAACTTCACGCGCTTTTTCACCGAAAATGGCACGAAGGAGACGTTCTTCTGGCGTTGGATCAGTTTCACCTTTTGGTGTTACTTTACCAACAAGTAAATCGCCATCCTCTACCTCAGCACCAATGCGGATGATTCCATCTTCATCCAAGTTTTTAAGCGCTTCTTCACCAACATTTGGAATTTCACGCGTGATTTCTTCTGGGCCAAGCTTTGTATCACGTGTTTCTGATTCATATTCTTCAATGGCGATAGAAGTATAAACGTCATCTTTAATCAAACGTTCAGACATGATGATGGCATCCTCGAAGTTATAACCTTCCCAAGTCATATAAGCGACAAGTGGGTTCTGACCAAGCGCCATTTCCCCTTTCTCCATTGATGGACCATCACCAATAATATCGCCAGCTTCAACTTTATCGCCCAGTTCCGCAAGCGGACGCTGATTGTATGAAGTGCCTGAGTTTGAACGGCGGTACTTCATAATCTTATAAATATCAAGCTCGCCTGATGCGCGACGTACACGAATCTCATCGGCATCTACATATTCCACGGTACCGTCATGCTTAGCGATAACGGCAGCTCCTGAGTCACGTGCTGTTTGATGTTCCATACCTGTACCAATCCAAGGCGCATGCGGGTCAATCAATGGAACGGCTTGACGTTGCATGTTGGCACCCATAAGAGCACGGTTAGAGTCGTCATTTTCTAAGAAAGGAATACAAGCAGCAGCCACGGCGATAACCTGCTTAGGTGAAACGTCCATGTAGTCGGCAGTTGAAGCATCAACTTCAATATTATTTCCGACATGGCGCGCCATTACTGTTTCGTTGACAAATTTGTTATCTTCTGTCAAAGGCGAGTTAGCTTGGGCAACGGTATAATTGTCTTCCTCGTCAGCTGTCAGGTATTCAACTTCATCAGTAACTGTCCCTGTTGCACGGTCAACACGGCGATAAGGCGACATAATGAAACCATATTCATTAATTTTAGCGTAAGAGGACAAGTTATTAATCAGACCGATATTTGGTCCTTCAGGTGTTTCAATCGGACACATGCGCCCATAGTGCGTATAGTGAACGTCACGCACTTCATAGGAAGCACGGTCACGTGAGATACCCCCAGGTCCTAAAGCAGAGAAACGGCGTTTGTGCGAAAGCTCTGATAAAGGATTGTGCTGGTCCATAAATTGTGACAACTGTGAAGAACCAAAGAATTCTTTGATTGCAGCTGTTACAGGACGAATGTTAATCAAGCCTTGGGGTGTCATGTTTTCATTTTCAGAAGATGACATACGCTCACGGATCACACGTTCCATACGTGACAAACCGATACGTACTTGGTTTTGAAGCAATTCGCCAACTGAACGAATACGACGATTTCCCAAGTGGTCAATATCATCAACTTTACCAATGCCTTCAGCAAGCCCTAACCAGTAGCTAATGTTAGCAATAACGTCTGCCGGTGTCAACACACGATTTTCCGCAGGAATTTGACCGTTAGAAATCAAGGTCACGACACGTTCTGGATTTTTTGGAGAGTAAACTTTCAATGTTTGAAGTTCAATTGGGTCAGGCAAAACAGCATCAGCAGAAGGCTGGTAAACTGTAGTATTAAGACCGTTATCCAAAAGTTCTTCAATGGAATTTAACACATCACGTGTAACCACAGTATCTGCTTCAACAAGAATTTCTCCAGTTTCTGGGTCAACGATTGGCTCTGCCAATGTCAAACCGAGAATACGGTTTTTAAGGGCAAGTTTTTTGTTGAACTTGTAGCGTCCAACTGGCGCAAAGTCGTAACGACGTGGATCGAAGAAACGCGCAATCAAAAGCCCACGAGAACTGTCCGCTGTTTTAGGTTCACCCGGACGGAGACGGTCATAGATATCTTTGAGTGCTTCTTCAACACGTGTATCTGCTGGGTTTTTATGTACATCTTTGCCCAATGTTGTGCTGAGGAGCTCACTTGGACCCATAAGTTCAAGAATCTCATCATCGCTACCAAAGCCGAGTGCACGCAACATCGTTGTGAATGTCAATTTACGTGTACGGTCAATACGTACATAACCAACTCCTTTAGCATCTGTATCCAACTCAAACCAAGCACCACGATTAGGAATAGTTGTATGTCCAAATGATTCCAAGCCGTTTTTGTCTGTTTTTAGATGGAAATATGAGCCTGGGCTACGTACCAACTGGCTGACGATCAAACGTTCAGAACCATTGTTGATGAATGTCCCCATTTCAGTCATAAGTGGGAAATCACCGAAGAAAACTTCTTGTGTTTTCAATTCGCCTGTCTCTTTATTTACAAGGCGAAACGTCACATGGATTGGTGCAGAGTAGTTTGCATCGTGAGCACGGGCTTCATCTACCGTGTATTTTGGGGCTTTCATCTCATATCCGACAAATTCAAGCTCCATTGTGCCCGCAAAGTTGTCAATTGGAAACATTTCTTTAAAAACGTTAGCCAATCCCTCATCAAGGAAGTTCTGGTAACTTGCTGTTTGAACTTCAATCAAGTTCGGCAAACCAATTACTTCTTTGATTCGTGAAAAACTGCGTCTTGTACGGTGTTTACCGTATTTTACGTCATGTCCTGCCAAGTTGATTCTCCTCATTCTATTTTTCCAGTTTTGCTGGATGTGTTATACAAGATTTGTCGCTTCTAGGTTTCTTACATAAAAAATTCTGAAAAGTCAGTAGTTTGTCTTTTTCATTACTTTTTTGAATCTTTTCGGTTCAGAAACGCCAAAAAAGCAACGAAAACTCGATGTTTCGTTGCTTCCAAAACCCATGGGGACAATATTTCCCACAGAATTTGTCGACAAACCATTATCCTACATTATACCATTTATCGACTTGTTTTACAAGGTTTACACTCACTTATTTCAAGTCAAGCGCATCATTGATATTTTTGATGGAAAACGACCTTGTACGTGAAGATAGCGCACGTGAGCCCGTTTCGTTTTCATAACTTTTCCATGCATCAGTCCTATTACTTATGGTCAATTTTCTGCTTCACTTTTCCGCTGTCCGTTACTTCGAAACCCTCTAATTTTAGCAAGCGTATTTGTTCCATGCGGCCTTCGCCGTGCATACCGATAGTGCCGTCAGACCTGATGATTCTCCACCATGGCAATTGATGACTTTCAGAAAGTCCGTGTAGAGCTCGCGCAACTTGCCGCGCGCCATTGATTAATCCTGCTCTGACTGCAATATCTCTATAAGAACTCACTTGCCCATAAGGAACTTTCTTAATCTCTCTGAGTATACGTTGCGTTTCTGGCTTGAGTTCTTGAAATTCTTTTACCATATCTTCACACGTTTGTCAGGCGCCCGATACATCTCATCGCCCTCCTTCACGTCAAAGGTTTGGTAGAATTCTTCCAAGTTTGTCGGTGGAATATTTGCCCGGAGTTTAGCAGGGGCATGAACGTCCATTGACAGAAGCATTTGTTGAAATTCTAGGCTGGCCTTCATGCGCCAAATTTTGCCCCATTGGCTAAAGAACTCAGCAAGATTAACATCTGCTTCCTTTTGTGCAGCTGTCATCGCTGCTGTTATCCCGCCCTGATCGGCAATATTTTCAGAGACAATCAACTTACCGTTGGCTGGACCAGCTTCAGTTTCCACACCATCAAAGATTGCAATCATCTCCTCCTGTTTCTTTTCAAAAGCTGCATAATCTTCGTCTGCCCACCATTTGTTCAAGTTCCCATATTTATCAAACTGTGCGCCATTATTATCAAAAGCATGGGAGATTTCATGAGCGATTACAGCACCTATACCACCATAATTTTGACTCGCTGTTTGCTCAAGGCTGTAAAATGGAGCCTGTAAAATAGCTGCTGGGAAAACAATTGTATTACTGTCTGGACTGTAATAAGCATTTACCATATGTGCTGGCATATGCCACAAGCTCTTATCAACCTCTTCACTAAACTTTTCATAATAGCGAGCTGTAAATAGCTCATCAAAGCTGCAAGCATCTTCATAAAGGCTACCGCTTCCAACTTTAAGTTTACTATAAATTTCTGGCAGTTTGTCTGGATAACCGATAAAGACAGTGATTGCGCTCAGCTTTTCGATTGCTTTATCAATAGTTGCACGGCTCAACCACTCATTTTTATCCAAACGTTCTTGATAAACTTTAATCATCTCGGAGGTCATACGTTTAACATCTGACTTCGCTTCTTCCCCAAAATATTTTAACCCATAAAAGAGGCCAATAACTTGACTAAAATAACCTTCAGTTATATCCAGCTGGTGTTTTTCTTGACTTCTTGCCTCAGCCACATTAGATAAAAAGCGCCCATATGCAGAGCCTAAAAGGCGAAGTTCATCTGAGAGTAACCCAGAAGCCTTACGCGCAATTTTCACAAGCATCCACGCTTTGATTAAAGGCCAATTTTCTTCATTAACAATGCTGTCGAAATTCTCATAGAAACGTTTTTCAAAAACAACAATCTTTTCTGGCTCCGTATGTACCAGTCCTTTAACAAATGCGCGAAAATCTATATTTTCAAAATGATCCACAAATTCTTCAAAAGGAACCGGATGATAAAGCTCAGCATATTTGGCCCATTCTTCCGATGTATTGGCTGAATCAACCAGAAGACTATCAAAAGCAACAGCTTTAGCTGCAATTTCTCGCGCATCTTCTAAATGAAATTTCTCCAAGATGTCTCCAGAGTTTTTTTGCCAAAATTCTAAAAGCTCTCTCTTACGTGGATGTTCCTCCGAATAATAAGTCGTATCCGGTAAAATAAGATCCGGTCCAATAAATCCAAGCGAATGATGCACAGCATCCTTCATGTCTGCCTCCACATTCATCGAGAAGGGCAACGATGCCTGAGAGTGGAAAACCAAGTCAAGTAAATGTTCACGAAAATCTTCAAAGCTTTCCAGCTTTTGTACCTTGTCTAACTCTTTCGATACAGATGAAAAATCACTGTTATTGCGTGCTTCCCAGTCTCCTGCCTTGTTATAAAACTTTATAGCCTCTAACAACTCTGGATTATCTTCTGGAAGTTCCACCGACATTTTCTGCAAATCCGCTGTCAAGTTTTTTTCATTAATTAATACTAACTCATCAAAGGCAGATATACGAGGCTTATCACTCGGTATTTGAGCCTGAGCGAGCCACTCAGCGTTCACTGCTATAAATAAATCATCTTGTATTCGTGTCATTATAACCTCCTAAAAGCTTTTTTCCATTATAACACAACGAACACTCGCGTTCTCAACTTTTAAGTTGCGGCGGTGCAATCTTGACTCAGCCTCAGACATGTACAAAAGATAGGAAGCGCAGCATAACCCAAAAAGAAGCTGTGCCGGATTCTACAGGTCAAAGTTTTCTTAAAAGTCATACGGTGTGGTTTGTCAAATTAAAACCTTTCTCATTCTTTCAAAATCGCCCTCCGATGTTTTTTAAGTCCATTCACTATAAAATAACGTAACGCTCTCCTCATAACACCTAAAAACACGCTGTGGAACAAGGCTGGCGCAAAAATTTCTCCAAAAATAAAAAAATACGCTGAACCACATCCACAAAATGTCGCGGTTCAAGCGCTTTTACTTTTGCACTGCGACTAGAATCAGTTAAATCTCTGCCTGTGTTCCTCGTCACGGTACTATTATGAATTTTATTTTAATCTTTTCTCCTGTACTTAGAGCTACTCATTGGGAACTGAGCATTGTAGGATTACCGAAACACATCAGGAGCTTCAAAAAACAGGTTCCCGAAGAAGACTTCGGAAATTCATCTTATTTCTTTAAATATGCAATTTTTGGCGAAGACGTGTGCCACGGCTGCCCATTAATTTTTCAAGCAAGCCTGCCTTAGCTGCCAAATACAGATAGGTAAAGAATCCTCCGCCTCCCGCAACTAAAACGACAAGCAGAGCTTTGAAGTGACCTGAAGGAAGCGGCCTCAAGATTAAGGAAATCAAACCATAGAGAACTAGGGTCACTACAAGCATCATGGCTGTAAGAATCGAGATTCCTATAATTCCTTTCAATGTACTTTTTACTCGGAAACCTGTCACTTCATGAATCTTACGGATAATAATCCAAGTGCCATAGGCAAATGCGATGGTTGTTGCCACAAGAGGACCATAAGAATGGAAAATCATGATGGAAGGCACCTGCAAAAGTAGCTTAATCACTAAAGTAATAATGAAATACCGCATCGCTACCTTGGAATAGTGCAAAGCTTGTAATATAGGTGCCACCATTGTATACAAGGCCAGCAAGAAACTTTGAAGAACAGCCCAAATAAAGAGTGCGAGCTGCAGACTGTTCACAGAGCCATAGAAAAGTGTATAAATAGGTGAGGCTAAAATAGTCATCCCTAAAACAGCTGGTAGCATAAAGGCTACAAAGAGCTGAAAATCATAAGAAATCAGATGTGCTGTTTCTTTGTAGTTTTTCTTCACAAAGTTAGAGGCAATCAATGGCAAAGCTACAGCGCCTAATGTCATGGCTTCACCGATCAAAATCATCGTCAGCTTATCTGTATTGGCAGAAAAGTATGAGAAGAACACCAAAAGTTGTGTATCACTGTAGTCAGATACCCAACGCATCACTGTAACAAAAGTCGCCTGGTCAACGATTTTGAAAATCTGGATAGCTGAGCCAATAACAACAAAAGGAATAGCTTGATAAACCGTTTGTGAGATTAAACGCAAGGCGCTAATCTTTGTAATGCTTGGTCCCGGATTGATAATTTTACCCAGCATATTATTTTTAATCAAATACCAGAATAAAACAGCACAGGAGCCCAGCATACCAACAAAGGCCGCTGTTGTTGATTGCACAACAGCTTGCGTCCAGTCGCCTCCTGAGAAACCAAGTTTCATGATCATAAAGGTAAACACCAACATCCAGATGACACGGACAACCTGCTCATAAATCTGGCTGAGGGCAATTGGTTTCATATCATTTAGCCCTTGAAAGTAGCCTCGAATAACCGACATAGCTGGGAAAATCAGAATAGCCAGTGAAAGTGACCGCATCACTTCCGTCAAGTTTTCTCCTCCCCCAGACATAGTGGCTAACACGGGGGCTCCAAGATACATTACACCAGCAGCTATAGCACCAAGTCCAACCATAAAGATAAAGATATGGCGAACCAAACGATTGCTTAGATTTTCATCCCCCATAGCATTGTAGTGCGCTACTTCACGGGCAATGGCTACAGGTAGACCTGCCGTAGAAATCAATAGAAAGAGCGCATAAATATTGTACCCCATTGAAAACAGGGCATTTGCCTCATTATTATGCTCCCCCATCCATGCAAACCAAGGAATGATATATATGGCACCTAGAAGACGTGATGAAATATCTGATAAAGTGAACCACAGGGTTCCACGCATCATTGTATCTTGCTGTGCTGCTTTATTGTCTCGAATCTCTTTCCGCTTAGTTTCGGCATCCATTTGCTGGAGCTTTTCTTCCATGCTGAGATTTCCACTCATTTCTGTACTATTCATTTTTCTATTTTACCACGAACAGGCGCGTTTTGACAATAAAAGTCCGTAACGTTCATGCGCCCTCGTCTTCCTTTCTTAGAAAGTTTATCTAAATTTTTTCATTCGGAAGAGTTACCTTCCACGATCCGTCTGAAGTTCCAGATCGTTCGACTCACAAGTATTGCTGAACAAATGTCACCGTATAAAGATTAAGGTAAATCATAAAGAGAATAAATGAAATACCCAAAAAATTCCTCGAAAAAAATATTTCCTCATCTGACCTTTGATATTCATTAACTTTAGCAGACAAGGACTAACAAAAGAAGCCCAACTCACACTATGAGTTACTATCTTCACCCAAGGAAATGAGTGTAAAAAAGATAGGACAAGAAAGTAGGAAATCGATTGAATTTTCAGCAATTGTTTTTTATAAAAATGCAATTCTTCTATTTTTTCATGACTGCCACTTTTTGGAAGATGAAGATACCGATGCAACTCAAAATAAAGCTCCTCTGAATCACTGCAAGCAAATCCACAAGAGAATGAAAATCTGTGAATTTGCTCTCCTCCGAAATAAAGATAAGAAAGCTGGCAGCAAGAAAAAGCAAAGAATTATAAATATGTGTTTGGATATTTTTATTTATAAGGGCAATTAAATCGAAAAGTCGGAAATTGCCCACCGCATAAATAGCCACAGCAGATGAAGCACCAATCACAGCGCTAAGCGCTCAGTTCCAGACGGCAACAATGGTGATTTTAGACGCAATTGCGCCACAACTATAGATAGAAATATCAGGTGCGATAATCTAATTTGTGTCCATCCAAACCCAACTGCTGTTAAAGCTTTGTGCATAACTTCCGGAGGAGGCCACGAGTCTCCCAAGCTTCTTCCAACCGTTCGGGGCGCGAAAGCACGAGGGACCAATAATGGCGTGTTTTGACTTTCCATAAACTCTCTTTCTTTTTGCTGCAAAAAAACAAAGTCAGCTTTATCAAATGCAGTCTGTTCAAGCAGGTCCGATATTTTGCTGGTTTTTTGGTTAACTTGAATGGCCTTGGCTTCTACTGTCCCTGTCATAGACGGTGCAACTCCCAAAAATAATAGAGCAGTGGCTACCACACAAGTGGTCATTTTTTTGGCTCGCTTTTTCATTGAAATTTTCCTTCCATAGTAAATCTTTCCCTAATATGTTTAAGACGTGAATCACTCAGTGAAAATACGAATAAATAATAGAAGAAGTGCAAAATAAGCCCTATCCATTTTCACCGCCTAACTCATACTTAGTATATAACACAAGTACAATCAAAAAATAGTCACAACTTGTGCTTATTTTACTATATATTGGTACTTCTACAGATGCTTATTTGATGAAAAACTCGCCATTAATAAGCTGTTTTATGCTGTTTTATTACAACTTTAAAAACATAAATATATTAAAATTTCAGGAGCTCTCATGCAAACAAACTCATCAGTCGGAGAAACTTATAGGCATTTCCGCATTTCTAAAAATTTCACCCTCAAAGAAGCCGCTCACGGATGCATCTCTATTTCGCAACTCTCAAATTTTGAAACGGGGCGAAGTCTCGTATCTTGTCTCATACTGCTCCATCTTCTGAGTAATATCAACGTTTCAGCCCATGAATTTTTCTACCACCTACATTATCAAGCCAACCACCTCAATTTACTTGCAGAACGTGAAATAGCTTCCTTGAATAACAACTCTATCCATCTTAAAAACATCCTCAAAAGATATGAATATATACTTTCAAAAAAAGCCCCCCTCCCCAAAAGACTGCAGTTAGATAAAATCCGGGCAGAGCTTGCTTTAAGTACCGTTGAGCCCTCTTTCCAGTTCTCCCCCAAAAATCTTAGCATGATAAAGCAATACTTGGACAGTGTAAAAATATGGGGCGAATATGAGATTTCTTTATTAAATGACATCGCTCATTTTCTGGACCTAGGAACTTTATCAAAATTCAGTCAAAAAATGCTTACGGGCACGCAGAGCAAGAGCAGTCATCCCTTCGCTAAAAAAGTACAAATCCTCACCTCTATCAATGTACTTGAGATTTTTATTAAAAATAAGCAAAAATACTTAGCCATGGAACTTATTCATTTTATCGATTCCTTAAGATTCCATGAGTTCGACCTTTTTGAAAGAATCAGTTTCATCTACCAAAAAGCACACTTTGAAGTTACTTTCGGAAATTTTGATGGGCTATGCACAATGAAAAAATGCCAGCATGTTTTTGAGATGAGTGAGTCCTATCAAATCGCCCAAAAGCTCGAACAAGAAATCAAAAGTCTAGAATGTTCATTAAAGTAAATCAATCATAATCATCTGTTCATCCAGCATTCTATAATACTTTCTAGCCTTATATCGAACAGCTCCTCTCCTCCAACTCAAAAACTTCACACGACTGCCAAGTCACAAAAACAGTAGCGAAAATGGTATAATTAAGCCTGTATTATAAGCTCCAATTCATAATCAAATAATAGGCCTTATAGTCTAAACTCATGGCAGAGCTTAGGCGGTATGAGCAAAGGAGGCAGAACATTCCATGATAAAATTACAAGAGGCTCTAGAAATTCTGAAAAAAGATGAAAACTTCCACGAAGTTGCCTTTAAAAAAGACTATTACTACAATTGGGAGGAAGATTTTGACTTTGATCAGTTGAGCTATGACAGTCGTAACACGTCTGCATCAACCCTGTTTTTTGCCAAGGGACTGAATTTTAAAGCGGAGTATTTAGAAGACTTGGCAGCGCCCTTCTACGTTTCCGAAATAGACTACGAGGTAGACATTCCTGCTGTTATCGTTTCTAATGTTAAGCGTGCGATGAGTCTGCTCGCGCAGGCCTTTTATGATTATCCGCAAAATGAACTCAAAATACTGGCTTTGACAGGAACCAAAGGCAAGACAACTTCTGCTTATTTTGCCAAATCCATCCTAGATGAGATGAATGGACAAAAAACAGCGCTCCTCTCAACGGCTGAAACAACTTTAGACGGTAAAAATTTCTTCAAGTCGGAGTTAACAACGCCCGAAAGTCTTGATTTGCTCAAAATGATGCGTCAAGCTGTCGACAATGGCATGACCCATTTAGTCATGGAAGTCAGTTCACAAGCCTATAAAACAGAACGTGTTTATGCGATAAACTTCGACGTTGGTGTCTTTCTTAACATTTCTCCCGACCATATCGGACCGATTGAGCATCCTACGCTTGAAGATTACTTCTACTGCAAACGTCAACTTTTACACCACTCGGGATACTTTGTTGCCAACAGTGAAATGACACATTTCAATATCATCAAGCAGGAACTGGAAACACTGGGCATTCCCCATGCTTTCTATGGTAAAAACTCTGAAAATCAAATCGTCGACTCACAGGCACATGACTTTACAACAAAGGGTCTGGTTAATGGACATTTCGACATACGGCTTCTGGGTAAATTTAACCAAGAAAATGCTCTTGCAACAGCTCTCGCAACACAACATCTGGGTGCCAGTATCGCTCAGATAAAAGCCGGTCTTGCCAAGGCTGTAGTTCCTGGACGTATGGAAATGCTGGCAACAAAAGATGGGGCAAGAGTCTATGTTGATTATGCTCATAACGGCATTAGCTTGAAAAACTTGGTTTCTGTCGTCGAACCACACCATAGTGGAAAAATCGTGTTGGTTCTTGGGGCAACGGGTAATAAGGGAGAAAGTCGCCGCAAAGATTTCGGACAAGTCATTGAGGAACACCAACGCTTGGAGGTCATCCTCACACAGGACGACTCTAATCACGAAGATCCAAAGGTCATTGCTGACGAAATCGCAAGCTATGTGACACGGCCTTGTGATTTTGAAGCTGACCGTGCCCAAGCTATCAAACTTGCCATCCAACGCGTCCATGATAAAGACGATGCTGTGATTATCGCGGGAAAAGGGGCAGACAAGTTCCAACTGATCAATGATGAGCGTGTGCCCTACCCGGGGGATAGGACTGTTGCTGAGCGGTATCTTTAAGAATGTGAATGATAATGATTTAAATTTTTCAATTGAAAATAAAAAGAGTCGAAACGAGCATATATGCTGATTTTGACTCTTTTTGTATTGTTCTAAGCTTTTTTAGTTTATTGATGGACGATTAGGGCGGGGCGGATATTTCCGCCACCGGCAGCAGGATGCCCACCTCGGAGCTGACCAAGAGAAGCATCATCATATCTACGAGTTACACGCCAAGCACGCTCACCCTCAACGTTACCTGCGGGAGTACGGAGCCACCACGCAAGCTCATTCCCACTTAAACGTTGTTCGGGATTAGGAAAAGCACGTCCTGGACCTGATAAGCGAGTCACATCTGCTAAAGAAAGCGAAAAAGCACGAGAAGTACCACTGGAGTCCACTCTGGTTTCATCTAGCGCAACTTCAGGAAAAGCAAAGAGATTACTTGGTAGCCAAAGTACCCCTTCCCAGGTAATTTCTGTTTGCATAACACTCCCTGTCACAAAGTTATCTGAAACTGGTCTAACCATGGTTCGAACTGTTGAATCAAGGGCATCATACCATTCATTGAGACGAATATTCTGATTATTCCAAGAAACACTTGCAATAGCATCATTCCGAATAATCAAATGATTCCCCCCACCTTGATTCTCCAAATAACGATACTGCTCATTAGCCATAGTGAAGATGGTCCCCGGTGCCATAATACTAAAGTTAATTTGGTCGGGTTGGACATTATCATCTGGACCCGGGTTCCCCCAGTTGTTATCAATGGAACCATTCTGTACGGCTGTCAAGAAGTCAGACAAGTCGTCATGGTGCGTAAAGCTTCCATCT
>NZ_DKXK01000007.1:0-28403 GCF_002492185.1 Lactococcus sp. UBA7128 | reverse complement strand
GAACTTGCAGCAACAGCGGGCACCGATGACACTGCAACAGTGGCAAACTATCCCCAATAACCAAAAAATCGGTGACTTCTGGGTTATCGACCATGAAACAGGCTGGGCCTACTGGGCGTCTCTACTAGAACCAGGTCAAGCGACTTCTTACTTGTTAGATGCGGCAGAAATGCTGGATGCCATTGAAGATACTGTCTTTAACGGTTCTTACTACTACGGTATCCATGTGGACAGTGAACTGATCAGTCCGGGTGAAGAGTTTACAGATGAAGCAGCTGCTTCGGGTAACTTGGCTGACCTGCTTGTAGGTATCCGCAACAATGCCATTGATGAGGACTGGGGTAACCCACCATCTACAGAGGATGCCCAACCGGATGAACTCAACTTTGGTGCCATGAATCCGGGCCGTATCTTTACGATGTCAGGGGAAGAATATCGGTATTTAGAAGACATGGACAATGGTAATCATATGATTATCAAGAATGACCCCATTCGTAATGTTTCTTGGGAGGAGCAGAATGATGAGCTGGTTTCTTGGTATGCGGGACTTGATGATGAGGTGAAGGCAATAGTTCGTCCTGTCAATGTTCCTGCACCAGAAAACGTCCCTAGTGTTGCGGATGGAGAAGTGGAGTGGAATCTCGACTATGGCTATGGCTTACGCTGGCTACCTTCTAACTTTAATGAGACAGCATTAGGCGCTGGAGTTAATGATGTGACGACCATTGTGAGCTCTGGTTCGGGTCGTGCCTTTTCCCTTTCTTTGGCAGATGTGGTGCGCTTATCAGGCCCTGGAAGAGGATTTCCTAATCCCGTAAGTCGTGCAGGGGCAGGGGGGAGTCACTGGTGGCTACGTACTCCTGGAGCGGGTGGAACTTTTCCTAATCCTGTCTGGATGATACATATGTCTGGCGGTTTACTGGGTATGTTTGGTTTCGATCATCAGCCAGAAGGTCATGATAATGGCGGAGTCCGACCAGCCTTAATTATTCACCAAATCCCAAGTTAATCTTCAAAAAGTTTAAAGGTATCTAGACTTAACCTCTCAACAAAGAGTTCCGAATTCCGGAACTCTTTGTCTACAACTTTCCTAATTTGAGGCATAACAGCCTAAGAAGTTTATCCGTTAAAGAAAAAACTTCTCAGTGTCCACTTGTAATTTTAATCCCAATAAGACCAACAATGAGCATGAGTATAAAAAACCATGTTAATGTGGGGAGTTTATCTTTGAAAAGAAGTACACCAACTAAGATACTTCCTACTGCTCCAATCCCCGTCCAAATGGGGTAAGCAATTCCTAAAGGTAACTTTTTCATCGCCAAGGTTAAAAAGCCAAAGCTGACCAACATACCAAGGGCGGTTAAAATATCATACTTTATGATAGAAAAACCTTGGCTTAACTTCATTGCTGTTGCCCAAATAACTTCAAATATTCCCGCAAGAAATAAGAAAATCCATGCCATATCATACCTCTTTCAAAAAATTAACTTGCTTCTAAGGAGCTTGAAGCAGTCGTGTTTTTACATTTTTATAAGTAAAAAAAGTCATGTCAACTCACCACAAGGCCTAAGGTGAGCTGGCATGACTCTGATAAGTACTGCTCCGGCGAGCAATACTTTAGTCCTATTTACTATAGTATCATTATTTCATATTTAGTTCAGGAGGTCAAGGTTTAAATTAAATATTATAAAATCATAGGAAAGTTGACAACAAAGCTAGGGCAGCTAGTCCTCCCTGAGTAAAGATGATTTTTTTATCGCTGCTTACACTTCCATAGGCTGCAACAAGTAGAATGTAGATTAAGATCATTCGACTAATCAATACAGGAGCTGAGGATAAAAAAGCACCATAAAGCAGACCAACAGCAATCAAACCATTATAGACGCCTTGATTTTTTAACAGGGTATTTACGCTGTCTCTTTTTAATTCCTCTTGACTTAAGTTGAATACCCTACTGGTTTGTTTTGAAGCTGTTGCCAATGTTTCTAGGTAGAGGATGTAAAAAAATTCCAGTGCAACAAGTATGATGAGTATTTGAGAATAAAGTGACATCATGCATTTCTCCTTTCGTTTAATATTGTACACTTTTTTATTTTTCCGTGCAGCAACGAGTGATTGAGGAGTTGGAAAAAGTTGGCGCATTGTTCTGAAAAGAATTGAAAGAAATCTCAGGGTACAAAAAGTTCGCAGTAAGTTTGTGGTGAACTTGAGGGATTTAGAGCACTTACTATCACTAATTTATGGTGGTGTTCGGTTAATTTCTGCTGTCTTTTAAGCATCATATAGGGTATAATGATAGTATGGAATGGAATAATAAATACTCACAGTAAATAAGAGGAAGAAAGATTTCAGAAGTACAGACTAACCAAAAAATTAACCAAGCAGTGAAAGAAGTATGTGTACGAATAAAATTTATAAAATAAAGGATTGCTGAACTTTAACTGTTTAGCAATTTTTTACTTTGTAGATTTTTTTATTAGTTTGTGCTGACTGTTTATTTGATTTTGAAATCTTTAAATTTATTGACAGTATAGAAAATAGAATGATAAAATAAGAGTGTGATAAAAAGAACAAACTTTTTGTCGCAATGTAATCTTCTATTTTGGAGAGGTATAGATATGAAAAAGAATGCCTTAGTGTCAATGGGTATTTTTCTTGCTGCAATTCTTCTTATTATTCTAAGTATTGGAGGGAAATTTTATATGGATCAGAAACAGTTTCATAATGAAATGGTGAACGTGGTGAAGAGTGATGAAGCTAAAAAGGAGATAGAGCGAGGACTGAAGAATCTAGATCCCAAGGCTTTAACACCAGAAGGGGTAATTAAATCATATGAGATTGATTTTGAAAGTATCGAGCATAATCCTATGGGAGGGATTATGTATAAGGTAATTGTAAATCAAGATAAAGAGTTAACATTAGATTTTGATATAGATAAACAGTCAGAGGGTTTGAAAAATGGTGGTGTAGTAATTTCAGAAAAATTAAGCGAACTTTTGGAGAAATGAGGAGAAAATTATGTCTAATTTTTCGGATGAAGAAAGAGTAAGTATAGCAAAACAAGAATATAAAAATCTAGAGCTTAACAAAAAAGTTTATGTTGATAATAATCGTATTAGTATTGGCTATGTCTCGGAAGTCATAAACAACCAAAAAACCGGCGAACAAACTTATATCATTACAGACGGTAACCCTAAAACTCAAAAACCAGAAGATGTTAAAAACGTAATTTTTCTTAACCAAGGTTCTACAGGTGTTGATAAAAGCCTTCAAAATCCTGACGAGGTAAAACGAGACTGGTGGGATAATAATAAACAAATTCTAGGAAATGTGATGGAGTCTTTTAAACATCCGCAAGCTGTACTTCCCCCAACAAGACAAATGAAGTCAACAGCTCAAACTCTAAATAGAGCAATGGATAAGTATCCTAATGCCATGTTTGATGCCTATGGTCACTCTCAAGCTTCAAGTAATATTCAGTATGCACTGGGTGCTTTAGACTCTCAAGAAAAAGTTGACAGAATCCACGGCGCCTTTGTTTACCAAGGCCCTAATACCTATTCAATGATGAGTCTGGGTCAACGAGCAAGAGTAGCGCAGCTCAAAAGCCGCATTTTTAACTTTGTAGATGAAAAAGATATTGTTCCCATTGGCTATAGAATTCTTGTTGGGCAAGTCAATCCCTTCCACGTGGGCACTTTAATCTTCGTTGATTCAAGTGAGGTAGATATAATGGCACAACATATGTGGGGCGGCTATCGCTTTACTAAAGGTGAATTGAAGGTTACTAAAGAATCTCTAGAACAATTTCGCAAGCTAAAACAATCCTATATTGAATATCAGATGGGTAGCCAGCTTAGAACTTTAGAGCAGTTGAGGAAAAAGTTTGCGGCCAGTGGTTCAGGCTTATCTTTGAATGAAAAAATATATCTAGATTCTGCCCAAGCTCTCTCCGTTGTGTCTATAGCCAGTATTGATTTTGATGTCTCTATGATGGACCTTGTGAAACTTTATCAAGATGGAATTAAAGAACAAGAGAAATTATGGGATGAAACAGTGCGGAAAGCACGAGAATTAGGAGATTCTCTTGAGGATTGGGAAGTTTATGAAGCGCTTGAAATGGGAGGATTTACCCATGAAAATATTGTGGACTTTCCTACACAAATCTACCAACATAAAATCAGTCAAGTGCAACAAATGAGTGAAAAGTTTAAAAGTCTTGAGCGTGAGATTAGGGCTAAAATATCAGAGGTGGTAGCTCGAGATCAAGAATTGGCGCAACAATTAAAGTCTTCATAGCCAAGTGATAGAGAAATAAAATTTATAAAATAAAGGATTGCTGATTTTTAGAAGCTTAGAGATTGAAAAGATTGATTTGATAATCGGAGCCCCCCTGTCAACTATTCAGCACAGTTTAGAAACGACAATATGGTAATAGAGCCAAAGTGTATTGAGAGTGTCGGAGAATATTAGCAATTATTCAGCCTAAAGTGTTTATTTTTGAGAATGATTTGGGCTTGTTGAGTATGAAAGATAATAATGACTTTCCTGTTATTAATAGTATATTGGATAGTTTTGAAAATTTTACAGATATAGATAAAAATATCGGGATTTAGGATACTCTGCAAAAAAGAAGTGCAAAATGCTACATCTATTAATATTCTATCTGATAAACTTTCCTTAATTTTTTTTTATTTTGCTTCTCTATGTTCTTCTCGCTTGACTTAGAGTTAGCTTTAAGTGTTACAATAAAGTTGTAACTACAAATTCTTTAGATATATTGGAGGAGAAAAGATGGGTAATGAAATAAAACTAACTTCAAATTGGGATAAAGTATTCCCACAAAGTGATAAAGTAAATCATAATAAAGTGACTTTCAAAAATCGTTTTGGGGTTGTCATTGCTGCAGACTTATATGAACCAAAAATAATCAAAGAAAAACTCCCAGCACTTGCAGTAAGTGGTCCATTTGGGGCAGTTAAAGAGCAGTCTTCTGGTTTATACGCTCAAGAGATGGCTGAAAGAGGATTTCTTACTTTAGCCTTTGATCCCTCATTCACAGGTGAAAGTGGTGGAAGGGTCAGGGATGTTGCCTCACCAGATATCAATACTGAGGATTTTCAAGCAGCAGTGGACTTTTTATGGAATCATGAAAAAGTTGACCCCAACAAGATTGGAATTATAGGTATTTGTGGTTGGGGAGGACTTGCACTAAATGCAGCTGCTATCGATACAAGAATTAAGGCAACTGTGGTATCTACTATGTATGATATGACGAGAATTGCCGCAAAAGGTTACTTTGATTCAGTAGATGAAAATCAGCGTTATGAATTAAAAGAGAATTTAAATTCTCAAAGAAATCTTGATTTTCAATCAAATACTTATGAACGAGCTGGTGGAGTTGTTGACCCAATACCTGAAGATGCAGTTGATTTTGTAAAAGATTATCATGATTACTATAAAACAGAAAGAGGCTATCATAAGCGTTCAGTCAATTCAAATAACGGTTGGGCCATAACCTCTTCTCTATCATATATGAATGGTAAACTTTTAGCATACAGTAGTGAAATAAGGAATGCTGTTTTAATCATACATGGTGAAAATGCTCATTCACGCTACTTTGGTGAAGATGCATTTAAAACTTTAAAGGGGGACAATAAGAAACTTATGATTATTCCTGAAGCTTCTCATACAGATTTATATGATCAAAAAAACATTATTCCGTTTGATGAATTGGAAAGTTTTTTTAATACGTATTTAGAAGTATAATGATTTTATGGTGCGGAGTAATAAATACTTACAGTAAATAAGGGGAAACAAGATTTCAGAAGTGTAGACTAACCAGCAGTAAAAGAAGTATGTGTACACATAAAATTTATAAAATAAAGGGTTGCTGAACTTTAATTGTTTAGCAATTTTTTACTTTGTAGGTTTTTATATGCGTTATTGGGGGGATTGGATTGTTCTTTTCTTATTTTGTGATATACTGAGTATAAAGAAAGGTTGCTTGAAAGGAGTCCACATGATTTTAACTATTGAAGAAATTACAAAAAAAGTCGTACCCATTGCAAAAAAATATAATTTAAAAGAAGTTTATTTGTTTGGCTCCTATGCACGAGGTAAAGCAAAAGAAGACAGTGACATTGATCTGGCTTTTTCAAGTAATGAAACTTTATCTTATTTCAAATTATTTGAAATTGAAGCAGAATTAGAGGAAGCTATGGGTAAAGCAGTAGACCTTGTTCCTATTGTTCAACTTTCAGAATCAAAAACACCTATTGGAAGATATATGTATGAAAAAGCTTTCCAAAAAGAAAAGAGGTTAATTGCTTGAGAAATCAAAGTGAGCGAGAAGTTGATATTCAATATTTAAAAACAATGGTTTATTATGCTGGCGAAGTAAAAGAGCGTTTGGCTCGTGCGCAAAGATATAATATATCAGCTAATGATGATATGGTTGTAGAGTCTATCGCATTGCTTCTGGGTCAAATTGGAGAACAGCTTGATAGTAAAAAATTGAGTGAAGAAGTTCAAACAAAGTATCAAGGAAATCCGATTGATTTTAGCTCGATTAGTAAGTTTAGAAATAAAGCGTATCACCATTATGGCTCTATGAATGCTAAGGGTATTCTTCTTGCAAGTCAAGGCATGGATGAATTGATTGAACAGCTTAATTTCATAATTAGAAAAGAACAAATAGATTTAGATAATTTATTTTAATGAAGGCTTACTTTTGTAGGTCTTTTTTCTTTAACTTTTTAATGGCTTTTTGATCTGTTTAGCAATCTTTTACTTTGTGTGTTTTTGTAAAATCAGTATATTGTGTTACTTTGTATCTTTGAGTGAAAAAAAGAAGTCTTAGGAGTGTACTGCCCCCAAAAGTTAGACAGAGAAAATCTAACATTTAGGGGTGTTTTTCTATGAAATTAACTTATAAGGATAAACTCCAACTCTATACACTCAGAAAAAAAGGCCGTAGCTTGAGTAAACTTGCACAAGACTTTGATATCCAAAAATCCAATATTAATTGTATGTTAAAGTTGATAGAGAAGTACGGTATAGATATTGTATATAAAGAGAAAAATAGAGTTTACTCGAAAGCATTAAAAGAAGAAATCATAAAGTCCTCGTAGAAGGCCAATCCCAATACCAATCAATGGCAGGTTCAGTCAGTGAGAACCCACATGGACATGCAGGGGTCATCAGTAGTGTAAAAGGCAATAGCTTTAGCACTTATGAACAAAATGTGGGCGGTGTACAAATTGTGCAGAAAATGAACCGCACATAGGACAGCAGTATTACAAGTATTGCCATACCACCTAAAAAAGTGATGAAATGAGGAAGATAAAAAAGATGGTGTGTTATTTAAAAATGATTGCTTTACTTTTTTACATTATTATTTCCAATAATTTTGTGGGAATAGTTGTATAGATTAATAAAGATTTGTCATGATAAGGCAAGTCTTTTTATCTTGGAGGAGCTGATGATAAAAGATACAGTCAGCGTTTGGAAGTCTTTTTAAATTTCTTAGATAACTGTATACGTTATGTGAGGGAGTATGTGAAGGAACTAGAAAAACACGGTCTTCCGATAAATATCATTTTACGGAAAGCTAGGCAGTTAGGTTCTATGCATTGGATAAATGGAAAATCATATCAATTGAAATTGGACGACTATATGATTGTTTATAGATTGACAGGACATCGATTTGTGAGTTTATATTGTTCAGATGTACCTGAAAGGTCTGTGACTCTTGAATTTGATTTTGTTTCTATTGGAACTGGATAAACATTTCAATTATACAGGAGCCGCAATAGCTTATCGTAGGGAAGACATTGTGGAGAAATTTCGTGTAGAAAGAGATAAGGAGGGGAAACTTGTAAGGAAAGAAATATAACAAAGTAAATGGAGAACTAAAAATAAAATCGTTATCACAAGGACAAGAGAAATCTTGTCCTTATTTTTTGTATCGTAAGGAGGGGACTATGGAAGAACGTTTTACAGATTTGTGTACAGCACATAAATTGGCAAATATTTTTGAGTACGAACCGAAGACAGTACAGAATTATATTAGCCAAATGAGGAGAGATCCAGAATATGGCAAATATGTGGTTGGACCGAGAAGGCATACCATGGTAAGCTATGCAGGATTTTATGATTATTGGATAAGTAAGGGAGAAAAGCAGAGAGAAATGTTATAATAAGATTTATAACTTCTCTCTTGCTTGGTCAACGAGGGGGAACAATGTTTTATAAAAAATTAGACAATGGAAAGTATTGCTATTTTGAAAAATTTTTTGATAAGGCACAAGATAAATGGCGTCAAGTGACAGTGACTTTAAATTCAAAGAGTCGAGTTGCGCAAGCAGAAGCTAAAAATAGACTGGCTTTAAAAATAGAGGAAAAGCTCCGTCAGGGAAGTTTTAAAGAAGTCCCTAGCGTGCAAAAAGTTTTTGGGGAGTGGCGAAAGATTCGGGATGAAGAATTAAAAGCTTCTTCTGTGCATACAGAAACATGGGCTTTCCGAAAGTTTTTAGACAATTTTGGAAGGAGAAAAATCTCAGAAATTAAGGGCAATGAGATCCAGCAATTCATACTAGGTTTGAATTTAGCGCCAACAACGCGAGTGTTGAGACGAACTTATTATAATCTTCTGTTTACTTATGCTCAAAATGTTGGCTATATAGAGCATAATCCCATGTCGCAGGTGGTTCTACCTAAAGTAAGAAGGACTTTAGAAGACATAAAGAAAAAGCAAAATGACTTTTTGGATCGACGGGAAATGCGTCTTATTCTTGATTATGGCTATAGCCTTTCCAAATGTTATAGGAAAACGGCTATTTTAGAGTTTATGTTCTTAACGGGCTTACGTACAGGAGAATTGTTGGCTTTAAGCTGGGAAGACATTCATTTTGAAGCGTCGACTTTAACAGTTGCGCACACCTTGAATCTTCATGGTTATGTGGCAAATGCACGACAGCTCCTTCTTATGTATAGCCATGTGACCCAAAATATGCAAAATGATTTGAAAGCTAAACTGAACGCACTTGACTTTTGAAAGTAACCAAAAGTATCAGAAAAGGGAGGAAAAAAGAGGAAATTAGGGGGATGAAAGAAATCTTGAAAAAGCTGTTATAGAGCTTGTTTACAGGGTTTTTGTCCTATTTTTTTCTAAAATAAAAGTATGAAAATTATTGATGGAAAAGCTCTTGCAGAAACAATGCAAGAAAAACTTAAAAATAGAGTTGACAAACTGAAAGGAAAGGGCATTCAGCCAGGTCTTGCTGTTATTTTGCTTGGGGAAAATCCAGCAAGCCAAGTTTATGTTCGAAATAAAGAGCGTGTAGCTGCCAAACTTGGTCTTAAGTCTGAAATTGTTCGTTTACCAGACACAACTTCTGAAGCGGAGTTACTAGATTTGATTGAAAGCTATAATAACGACATTTCTTGGCACGGGCTTCTTGTACAGCTGCCACTCCCTCCACATATCTCGGAAGAAAAGGTTTTGCTCGCAATATCACCTGAAAAAGATGTTGATGGCTTTCATCCTATTAATATGGGTAAGCTGTGGAGCGGCAGTCCCTTGATGATTCCTTCAACACCAGCAGGCATTATGGAGATGTTCCGAGCTTATGGCGTGGAACTCTCAGGCAAAAAAGCAGTTGTCATTGGTCGGTCAAACATTGTTGGGAAGCCAATGGCTCAGCTGCTGATGATGGCGAATGCAACAGTAACGATTGCGCATTCACGTACGGAAAATCTTTCTGAACTGACACGTTCGGCAGATATTTTAGTCGTGGCTATTGGGCAAGACCGTTTTATCAAGGCGGAAGATGTAAAAGCAGGTGCAGTTGTCATTGATGTGGGAATGAATCGTGATGAAAACGGTAAACT
This sequence comes from Lactococcus sp. UBA7128, assembly GCF_002492185.1. Lineage (NCBI taxonomy): Bacteria > Bacillati > Bacillota > Bacilli > Lactobacillales > Streptococcaceae > Lactococcus > Lactococcus sp. UBA7128. The sequence continues at coordinate 18,509 of NZ_DKXK01000007.1, read as the reverse complement.
CCATGGTGATGTTGATTTTGAGCAGGTAAAAGAGGTTGCGGGCTTATTGACCCCAGTTCCCGGTGGAGTTGGACCGATGACAATCACTATGCTGATGGAACAAACTATACGTGCAGCAGAAACTTCGATGAAATAATGGAAGTCTAGGATAAATTAAGCACATCTAGAAAGAATAAAAATATGACAGAGTATTTAACAGTATCAGTTCTCACCAAATATTTGAAAGCAAAGTTTGATCGTGATCCTTATTTGGAACGTGTTTACTTGACAGGAGAGATTTCAAATTTTCGTCAACGTCCCAGTCATCAGTATTTTGCAATTAAAGATGAAAAAGCTGTAATACAGGCAACTATGTGGGCGGGACAGTTTAAAAAACTCGATTTTAAACTGGAAGATGGGATGAAAGTCCTTGTGACTGGTCGTATCAGCCTCTATGCTCCCTCAGGTTCTTATTCTATCAATATTGAAAATATTGTTCCAGATGGTATTGGTGCTTTGGCTGTGAAGTTCGAACAGCTGAAAAAAAAATTAACAGCAGAAGGTTTATTCAACCCGCAGTGGAAGCAAGAACTGCCACTTTTTTCTAAAAAAATTGCAGTGGTTACTAGCCCGTCTGGTGCTGTTATAAGAGACATCATCACAACAGTTAACCGTCGTTTTCCAATGAGTCAGATTTTACTTTATCCAACAAAGGTTCAAGGCGCAGGAGCTGCGGAAGAAATAGCAGCAAATATTGAAGCTGTGAATGAACGTGCGGACGTTGACATACTCATCATTGGACGAGGTGGTGGCTCCATTGAAGATTTATGGGCTTTTAATGAAGAAATTGTTGTACGTGCTATTTTTGAATCTCGTATCCCAGTTATCTCCTCAGTGGGACATGAAACTGATACGACTTTAGCTGATTTCGTTGCCGATCGACGCGCAGCAACACCAACAGCAGCAGCCGAACTAGCAACTCCTAATACAAAGCTGGATTTGTTAGCTTGGGCAGATGATCAAGAGCTCCGTATGCGCAACCGTGTCACTCACCTTATCCAGACACAGAGAGAGCGGGTGGAAAAACTGGCCAATTCAGTAGTTTTTCGGCAGCCTGAGCGTCTCTATGACGGGCATATTCAGAAGATTGACCATTTGACCAGCCGTTTACAAAATTTGACTGAAAACAAAATTTATCGGGAGAAACATCGCTATGAATTATTGGCTGGTAGACTCACTCCTGCTTTTGCAAAACTTTATGAGCAAAAGAAAAATCAAGTGGATAATTTGGTGCAAGCTCTCCTCTTGATGGATATCAGCAAAATCAAAGCACGTGGATTTTCACTTGTCACCACACACAGTGGTAAAATTATTAAAAGCGTCAATGATGTTCAAACTGGTGATCAAGTCAATCTTGAGTTGAGCGACGGTACAGTTCGTGCAGAAATAAAATAGAGGATAAGTATGGCTACAAAAAAAGAAGCAAAATTTGAAGAAAATTTAGTAGAACTTGAAACAATTGTCAAAAAACTAGAGAGTGGAGATGTGGCTTTAGAAGATGCCATTTCTGAATTTCAAAAGGGAATGCTTCTCTCTGAAAAACTTAAAGCAACCCTAAATGAAGCGGAAAAAACTCTGGTGAAGATTGTTGGCAAGGACGGCTCAGAAACTGACTTTTTAGGAGAATAAGGCTTGTTCAAGTAACAATATTTTGTATTATAATTAGAAACGACTCAAGGAGAGTAAAAATAGTTTTCCTTCACTATGATGACAATACAAGGCCGCGAAAGAGAGAAAAATATGAAAGTCGTAGTAGCGATAGATTCTTTTAAAGGCTCTGTCACAAGTGCAGAGCTAAATCAGGCAGTAAAGACTGCGATTTTGTCGTTCTCTCCCGAGATAAAAGTTGAAACTTTTGAAATTGCTGACGGTGGAGAAGGAAGTCTTTCGGCAGTAAAAACTGGCTTGGGTGGACATTATATCAATGTTGAAACAGTTGATTTATTACAACGTCCCTTGCAGGCTTCCTATCTATTGATTGATGGGGAGCTGGCTTTTATTGAGGCAGCCGAAGTGGTAGGAATTGATAAAGTTATACCCAGTGAAGAAACGGTTCAAAAGGCAACAACTTTTGGACTTGGCGCCTTGTTTTTAGATGCTAAAAAGAGAGGGGCAACTGAAATTATACTCAGTCTTGGAGGTACAGGAAGTTCTGATGGTGGCTTGGGTCTTTTGCAGGCCCTAGAAGGCGAAGACTTTTCAGATATAAAAATCACGGGTTTAGCTGATGTCACTAATGTTTATGCAGGACCAAAAGGTTATGCAAAATTCTTCGGCAGGCAAAAAGGAGGAAATTCTGAAATTCTTGAAGCCCAAGACTTGGCTGCACAGAATTTTGCTCAAAAAATAAAACAAGAACGAAATATTGACCTGCAAGAGATACCAGGAACAGGTGCAGCCGGAGGCTTAGGTGCAGCTATTATCTTACTAGGTGGAAGACTAGAGTCAGGATTTTCTAAAATTGCTCAGCTTCTAAAAATTGAAGACAGTATTAAAAATGCAGACTTGATTATCACGGGCGAGGGACGGATGGACTTTCAGACTGCAAAGGGAAAGGTTCCTTTCGGAATGGCAAAGCTGGGAGAAAAATACAATGTACCGACGCTTGCTTTTTGTGGGGCTTTGGCAGATGAGCTAGGAGAAATGAACCGAGTACTGCTGGCAAGTTACAGTATTCAGCGCGCAGTACTTTCTTTGGAAGAAGCAATGGACAAAGAAGTAACCTTAAAAAACATCAAGGCTTTAACAGAGAACGTCATTAAAACCTGGCTTTACTGTGATAGAAATAAGTAAGCAAATAGGAAAAAATCGTTGTTTCCCCACCAAAATATAAAAAAGGGAGACAGATGCAGATAAGAGCAACAAAAAGGATTCGAAAGTCTAAAAAATAAGTTCATAGGCTATGGCAAAATCCTTAAAAATAGAGAAGGCTTAACCCTAAGTACAAGAATAGATTGGTTAAGCTTTTTTGCGTTTTGTTTTAAATCCATTAACTTTCGACTTTTGTTTCAGATTTCTGTTGAGAAAAGGCAATAAGTCATAAAAATATAAAGAGAAAATCGCTCAAGCATAAGATTCTATTTTTGTACAATTTGGATAAAATAGAATTTTTTAGTCTCTTTCTTACAGAGAATGTTTTTCACTCAAAGGAACTTTTTCAGCTGCAGAGCACGCGATTTTCTATTGGACATTATTTCTTTGAAATGGGATAATATAAGAAATGGTTATCAATATGAAAATGCTTGAGAAAGAGCTCACAAAATTTTATGAAAAAGCTGAAATTCCTCAACACTTGGCAGCTTCAATAGTTTATTCACTTACAGCAGGTGGAAAAAGAATTCGTCCCCTTTTGTTCTTACAGATGCTTAAAGCTTTTGGGATTCCACTTGAAACAGCGCACTATCAAGTTGCTGCTGCTGTAGAAATGATTCATACGGGCAGTTTGATTCATGACGATCTTCCGGCCATGGACAATGATGATTACCGTCGGGGACAGCTGACGAATCACAAAAAATTTGATGAAGCAACAGCAATCTTGGCAGGAGATTCGCTTTTTTTGGACCCTTACTATATACTGGCAAAGTCATCTTTTTCTGCACCAATAGTTGTAGACTTAGTGAAAGAGCTATCTTATGCAAGTGGTTCTTTGGGGATGGTTGCTGGACAAATTTTAGATATGGATGCTGAGAGAAAAACCTTGTCCACGGAGCAAGTTAAAAACATCCATCATTTGAAAACAGGAAGAATGTTGGCTTTCCCTTTTGTAGCGGCTGGAATTATTGCTGAACAACCAGAAGATGTTATGGCAAAGTTACGAGAGATTGGACAAAATTTGGGATTGGCTTTCCAGATACGGGATGACATTCTTGATGTGACAGGAACATTTGAAGAAATCGGCAAAACACCAGGAAAAGATCAAGTGGAAGAAAAGTCAACCTATGTTGCCCTACTTGGTTTACAAGGTGCACAGGAAGCTTTAAAGCGATTGCTGAAAACTGTAAAAGATGACTTGGCACAGGTTGCATCAAGTGCTGAAATTATCGAAATTATAGAAAGTCTAGAAATAAAATGAAAGAAAGAGTAGATGTTTTAGCAGCAGATCAAGGTTTATTTGAAACGAGAGAGCAGGCCAAACGTGGTGTTATGGCTGGCTTAGTGGTGGATGCTAAATCAGGTGAGCGCTTTGATAAGCCAGGACAAAAGATTGAAGACAGTACAGAACTAAGGCTCAAAGGAGAAAAGCTAAAGTATGTGAGTCGTGGTGGTCTGAAGTTAGAAAAAGCTCTGCAAGAGTTTTACCTTTCTGTGGAAGAAAAAACTTGCTTGGATATTGGTGCCTCAACAGGAGGTTTTACGGATGTTATGCTTCAAAATGGTGCTAAGCGTGTCTATGCCTTGGATGTTGGAACCAACCAGCTCGCATGGAAACTTCGTAAAGATAGTCGTGTTGTGGTGATGGAACAGTTTAACTTTCGCAAGGCTGTTTTAGAAGATTTTACACAAGGACAACCAGAATTCGCCTCAATTGATGTTAGCTTCATCTCTCTTGACTTGATTTTACCTCCCTTGTTTGATATTTTGGCAGAAGAGGGAGACGTTGCTGCTTTGATTAAACCACAGTTTGAGGCTGGGCGTAATCAAGTGGGGAAAAATGGAATCATTAAGGATCCGAAAATACACAAGTGGACGATTGAAAAAGTCATAAATACAGCGCTGAGTACTGGATTTTCAGTAAAACACTTAACCTTTTCTCCCATCAAAGGAGGGGCAGGGAATGTTGAATTTTTAGTGCATTTGAAAAAAGAAAAGGCAGCTACAGTCGCGTCTCATATTGATATTGAAGCTGTACTAAAAACAGAAAAGGAAACATTGACATGAGAAGAGAAGAACGACTTGATTTTATTTCAAAACTCATTACCGCAAAAGAAGTGCAAACTCAAGACGAGCTTGTACAGGAGCTTTTGGAAAATGATATCGATGTGACTCAGGCAACGGTTTCACGGGATATTAAGTCCTTAGCTCTCATCAAAATCCCCGGAAGTCAAGGAGGCTATCGTTATGCTTTGCCACACCAGCATGACGAAGAGCAAAAAGATCTCTTGCATAAAGAACTGGCCAATGAGGCGATTCTTGAATTGAAAATGCATGAAAACATGATTTCAATCACGGCTAAACCTGGAACAACCAGCGTCATTAAAAAGAGTCTGATCAACCGATACAATAAAAAAATATTTTCAATTATGACGGATGACGACAGTATTTTGATTATCTGTGAAACAAGACGGCAAGCGAATACAATTTATGACGAATTAAGTTTATAAAAGGAAACGGTATGCTACAAGAAATTTCTATCAAAAACTTTGCAATTATCGAAGAAATTCATATCTCTTTTGAAAATGGAATGACGATTTTGACAGGTGAAACTGGAGCTGGGAAGTCTATTATCATTGATGCAATGGGGCTTTTACTTGGCGGGCGTAGTTCGAGTGACTTTGTCCGTACAGGCAAAGATAAGGCCGAGATTGAGGGGCTATTTTTTGCAGAGGAAAACAAAGAACTTGAGCGGAGACTTGAAGATTTAGGTCTTGAAAGCAGCAGTGAACTTATTTTGCGTCGGGATATTTTTGCTAACGGCCGTTCAGTTTGTCGTGTGAATGGGCAAATGGTTAATCTTGCAACATTACGAGAAATAGGAGAGCTTTTGGTTGATATTCATGGTCAACATGACAATCAAGAATTAATGAATGCTAAGCATCACCTCCGTTTGCTTGATGAGTTTGGAGATGAAACATTTGAACAAATCAAGTCGGAGTATCAGATTAAGTTTGAACACTATAAAAAAATTCGACAAGCTTTAGAAACCCGCCAAAAAAATGAGCAGGAGTTTGCGCAGCGTATTGAAGTTTTACAATTTCAAGTGGAAGAAATTGAAGCAGCGGAAATTGACCTAAAAGAAGATGAACAATTGCAAGTACGCAGAGCCAAGCTCAACAACGCTAAAAATATAGCAGATGCCCTGAATACAGCTTATTTGGCTTTGGACGATGACGAAGGGGACTTTTCAAGTCTAAGTGGCATTCGTACAGCTATGTCTGAGTTAGAACATGCTGCTGAGTTTGATCAAGATTATCAAGACTTGTCGGACAAAACAATGGATGCTTATTATCTACTTGAAGAAGTGTCCACAAGGTTAGCAACAGCTATGGATATGATTGAGTTTAACCCTACAGAGCTTTTGCAAATTGAAGAAAGAATCTTAACTTTAAACACACTGCGTAAAAAATACGGTCCAGAACTTTCTGATGTTTTGCAAAGCTTGGAAAAGATACAGCTCGAACTGTCAGACTTGACCGGAGGAACAGAAGACAGTGAGAGTCTAGAAGAAGCACTTAAGGAAGCACAAGCAGAACTTTTGGTAGCGAGTGAAGAACTCAATACTGCGCGGCATGCTATAGCCAAAGAACTTGAAGAAGACATAAAAAAAGAGCTTGCTGATCTTTACATGGAAAAAGCCGACTTTTCTGTGAAATTTGAGAGTGGAAAATTCTCAAGCAGAGGTAATGAGCAAGTAGAATTTTATATCCAAACCAATCCAGGAGAGGGATTCAAGCCTTTGGCAAAAACAGCATCTGGTGGAGAGCTGTCCCGTCTAATGCTGGCCATTAAATCTAGTTTTTCAAGACGTGAAAATAAAACTTCCATTGTCTTTGATGAGGTAGATACAGGTGTATCAGGACGTGTTGCTCAGGCAATTGCGCAAAAAATATATAAGATTGCACAAGCAGGGCAAGTATTGGCGATTTCCCACCTCCCTCAAGTTGTCGCTATTGCTGACACGCAATTTTACATAGAAAAAGCTTCAACAGATGATGTCACAACTTCAACAGTTCGAAAACTTCACTTAGAAGAACGGATTGAGGAAGTTGCAAAAATGTTAGCAGGGGATGATGTAACTGTAGAAGCCTTAGCGCAAGCAAAACGATTACTAATGAAATGAGGAAAATATGTTTAGTTTCAGAGATTTCAAACAATCTTATCAAAAATTTTGGTTAGGGTATATTTCTTTCAAAGAAAGAACCAATCGAAAAGACTATTGGTTGGCTATGTTGGGGCATGGTGTCTTAACACTGTGTTTACTTATCTTAGCGGGATTATTTAACCTGTTATCAAATGATGTGCTGCCAGACATCTGGTCTGTTTTTTCCTATTTTTTCATTGGACTATGGGGGCTTTATAGCTTAGTGGCTGCTCTTCCTTTTTGCGCCATAGCTGTACGTCGTTTACGTGATACTGGTTTACCTTGGGAACTGATTTTTATCCTTATAGTACCTTTTGGTGGCTTTTTAAGTATGCTTATTCTTAACGCTTTGCCCTCATCCAAGTCACAAGCTGGTATGCCTGAGTTTTCACAACCTGTTTATAGAACACCTAAAATTCAAGAAATGGGTCATGAATCATTTTTTCAAGCTATAAAGAATTATTTTGTGGGCTATGTATCTTTTAGAGGAAGGAGTAGTCGTCTCAGCTTTTGGATGGTTCAACTTAGCATTGTTGCTCTTTTCACTGTTTTGGGACTGCTGTTTTCGGGCACTCAGCTCTTTGAGAATATATTTTTCGGACATGCTTTTCTTGCGAGCTGGCTGCTTTTATTTATTATTTTCCTCATTGCTTTAGGCTTATTTCTACCAACACTTGCCTTATTTGCACGCCGTTTTCGTGATGCTGGTTTATCAAACTTTGGGATTGTTTTGCTCTTTTTTAGCGCTGCTTCTTTAAATTTATTAAGAAATATTATTCACACTGTGGATGTGGCGAGCTTTGGTATACGTGATTTTTCACTGCTAAACTATCTTTTATTCCTAGCAACTTTTGTTTTTGTGGCGCTTATTATTTTTGTGGCAGTTCAGGACAAGGATCAACTTGCGCAAAAGGAAAAAACGCTTTTGTTTAGAAAGAGAGGCTGAAATATCTGGCCTTTTTTGCTATAATAAGTAAAATCATTAAAGAAGTAAGGATATGTTTTGAATTATAAATTAAGAGAAATTTCGGCTGAAGATTTTGCCCAGTTCAATGAAAACGTAAGCCGTGGAAGTTTTTTACAGACTCCTGAAATGGCAGACTTGATGAAGGCGAATGGTTGGGAAGTCACTTTCTTGGCTGTCCAATCCGACAAAATAGAAATGGCCGCTCTTTTAGGGGCAAAAAGTATGACTGGAGGGAAGCATTACGAAATCCAGTATGGTCCAATTTATCAAGAATATCAAGAGGCTGTGGAAAAGTTTTTCTATAAAGAACTGCGACAGTTTGTCAAAGAGCATGGTGGTATGGAACTCTTGGTTATTCCTAATACAAACTATCAAGAATTTGACAGCTCAGGGCATCCACTTACAGCAGAAAATCAAAAATTTATCGCAGACATGCAAGAGCTTGGCTATAATCACACAGGTTTAGAAGTAGGCTATAATCAACGTGGAGAGTCAACTTGGCACTATATCAAAGATTTATCAGAAATTGCAGATGACAAAAAATTGCTTAAATCTTACACTAAGGATGGGCAATATTCTGTAAAGAAAACACAGCAGTTCGGTATTCGGGTACGCCCTTTGGCCTATGAAGAACTAGACAAGTTCAAAAAAATTACCTCTGAAACTTCGGAACGTCGTGGTTATGATGATCATGACTTAGCCTATTACCAAAGTCTTTATAAAACTTTTGGTGATAAAGCAGAGTTTCTGGTTGCAGAAATCAACTTTGCTGATTATGAGAAGGCTATTGTAACTCAAATTGATAAACTTACAGGTCAGATTGAAAAAACTAAAAAAGAGGGCAAACGTAAGGAATTAGAAAATCAGCTTGAAACTCAAAAAGTTCGTTTAGCAGAAGCGCGCGAGTTTATTGCGGAGCATGGTCGTGAAGATATCATATTAGCTGGTTCACTCTTTATTTACGGCGCCAGCGAGACAATCTATTTGTTCAGTGGTTCATATGAAGCGTTTAAAAAATTATATGCACCATTCGCTATCCAACATTATGTGATGAAAAAAACTTTGAATAAGGGTGTAAAGAGCTATAATTTCTTTGGGATTGCCGGTACTTTTGACGGCACAGATGGTGTCCTACACTTTAAACAAAATTTTTCAGGCTATGTCGTACGTAAGGTGGGTTATTTCACTTACTATCCAAAACCACTTAAGCATAAAATCTTAAGCATGGCTAAAACTATTTTAGGTAGAAAATAATGGAATTCTTAGAAATCTCTCAAGAACAATTTACAGCATTTGCAGCTGAAGAAACAACATCTTTTTTGCAAACGCCGCAGATGGCAGACATGCTGGCAAAGCGGGGGTACAAGCTTAATTTTCTAGCCGTAACAATCAATGATAAGATTAAGATGGCAGCTTTGATAACTTCTATTTCTGTTTCTGGCGGTGCAAAGCTTGAAATTAATTTTGGACCGATTGGTAACTTTGACCAAGTCATTTTTAATTATTTTATTCAAGAATTAAAAAAATATGCTAAAAATCATCAAGTCCTAGAAGTGAAGGTGCGGCCAGACATAAACTATATGGTTTTTGACAGTAAGGGACAAGCGTTAGAAGAAGCTAATGAGTCCTTTATTTCTGAGATGAAAAAGCTAGGCTTGACTTATAATGGACGTCATGTTGGTTATGAAGAACAAGATGCAGTTGCAGAATGGCAATATATTAAGGATTTATCCGAAATCACTGACGAAGCATCGCTTCTCAAAAGCTATAACTCCAATGCTAAGCGCAATGTAAAAAAAGCGATAAAAAATGAAGTTATCGTGAGAGCTGCAACTTATGATGAGCTTGCAGAAGTTGAACGATTGATTGGCAACACGGGAGAAAAACGCCACTTCGCAACAAAGGACTTGGACTATTATCAAGAACTCTATACGGCTTTCGGTGACAACATTGAATTTCTGCTGACTTTTCAAGGTGGAACAGCAATTGCAGCGGGTGTTTTTATTGAAGTGAATCGCGAATTTCTCTACCTTTATGGTGGTTCAGATGGCGCCTATGGCAAGCTTGGAGGGCCTTTCCTCATGCAACATACAGCCATGCTTCATGCACTTGAACGTCAGTTGGTAACATATAACTTCTACGGTATTTCAGGTAAATTTGACGGCAGTGATGGTGTTTTGAAGTTTAAGCAAAACTTTGGCGGCTACATTACACAAAAGGTTGGAGAATTTTCATACTATCCACAACCGATAAAATACAAGATTATTCAGGGGATAAAGAAACTGTTAGGACGTGTTTGAAGCTGAAAACAAGGGTCTTGTTCCAGATATAACCAGAAGAATTGCAAAGAGAATCAAGTTAGAATTTGATTTTTCGGTGTGGGATAAAGACTATAAAACTCTATCGGAATGAACTTCGGTAGAGTTCTTTTAGAATTTCAAACCAAGGAATGTCAAAAACTTTTGACAAATATGCTTTTCTGCTATAATGTCTTTATGGAAAATTTATACGATTTAACAATTATCGGTGCAGGTCCTGTTGGACTCTATGCTGGATTTTATGCGGGTATGCGTGGAATGACGGTCAAAATTATTGAGGCTTTAGAAGAAGCAGGCGGTCAACCCCAAGCACTTTATCCAGATAAAATGATATATGACATAGCAGGACTTCCTGAAATCTCAGGTGCAGCTTTGGCAGAAAATCTTTTGACACAGCTTGCGCGTGTTCCACATGAGCTTTATTTGGATGAGAAGGTGGAAAATATCAGTTTAGATGATGAGAGCAAGGAGTTTAAACTGCAAACGGATAAGGGGACACATCGTTCAAAAGCAGTTTTACTGACAACAGGTTCTGGATTATTAAGTCCGCGTAAGCTTAATCTTGAGGGCGAGGAAGAACTTCATAAATTAGGGAGGATTAACTATTTTATAAAAAATTTAGAGGAATACAGTGGGAAAGAAGTAGCTGTTCTAGGCGGTGGTGACAGTGCCTTAGATTGGTCACTTATGCTGGAGAAGGTGGCGAAAAAAGTTCACTTGGTTCATCGGCGATCCTCATTTAGAGCGCATGCTTTAACTGTAGCGGAACTTGAAAAATCAACAGTTGAAGTGCATACGCCATATCTCCCTGTCTTCTTATCCACAAATGGTCTTGTGCTTCAACGTGTGAAATCTGAGGAAATACAGAAATTAGAAGTGGAAAAAATCTTGGTAAATTATGGAATGATGACCAATCATGTGGATTTAAATGAAAAAATAGCTCTCAGTCGCAGAGGACGAATCCAGTCTAATCGGCAGCAGGAAACAAATGTTACGGGGCTATATGTAGCTGGTGATGCAAGTGACTATGAAGGAAAAGCACCTCTAATGTCTGTTGGGTTTGGCGAAGCAGTTCTCGCCATCAATGATATGACACAGAAGCTAAAATTTAGCCACAGCTTGCAAACAGGACATTCTTCAAGCCTTTTTGGTAAATGAGGAGAAAATAAGGTATAATGAGTATAATACGAATGATTTACAGAAATTTAGGAAAAGATTATGCTTATTAACTTACTTATTTTAGCATTGCTGGTATGGGCCTTTTTAGTTGGTTATTCCCGCGGATTGGTTTTGCAGGCAATTTATAGTTTAGGCCTCATTGTATCAGCTATCATTGCCTTTTTAAATTATAAGACGCTGGCAGCGCACCTCACAATGTGGGTCCCCTTTTCAAGTGCAACAGCAGACTCTCGCTTACTCTTTTTTGATAACAGCATACTGTTCCAAGTTGATGAAGCTTTTTACGCAGGGTTAGCTTTTATTGTCATTTTTGTGCTCTCCTATGTTGTCATTCGTCTTATTGGACTTTTTGTCCATATTACGCGCTTACAACCTCTTGGAAAAAATGGAAAAATTATTGCGGGTGTACTTGCTGTAGGAGCAACTTATTTTGGGATTCAGATGGCTCTTACTCTATTGGCACTTGTACCGATGATGAACGTTCAAAATCAGTTGAATGCCTCAGTATTAGCCCGGTTAATGGTCAGCTATACTCCGATTTCTTCGGGAATGCTGAAAAATATCTTTATTGAGAACATTATAGGTAATATTTAAAACTTATGAATAAAAAAATCATCCAAATTTTAGAATTTGATAAGGTCAAAGAGCAATTTTTGGCCTTTTTAACCACCGCTCAAGGGAAAAAAGAGCTGGAAGAACTAGAGCCTCTTTCTGATAGACGTAAAATACAACCCTTATTTGATGAACTGTCTGAGTTTGAAAAACTAATACAAGAAAATGGACAAATTCAGTTGTCTAAAACGGGTGACATTAGTGAGATCTTACGACGTTTAGAACTGGATGCTCAGCTGAGCGGCCGTGAATTTGTAGAAATTAAAAAAATTGTTCAGCAGGGACTGAATATCTTGCGCTATTTTGAGGAGGCAGAGAATGTTAATATTCCGGCTTTAGAAGAACTCATCAGCAAGTTTACGGACCTTTCTACCGTTCATAAAGCTCTTGAAATTTTTGATAATTCTGGAACACTTTATGACAATGCTTCACCCGAGCTGATGCACATTCGTTCAGCCATCAAACGTTACCAATCAGAAATCAAAAAGGTTATGCAGGAACTCCTGTCTAAAAACACAGCTTCTTTGACTGAAAATCTGATTACCGTTCGTAATGAACGTCAAGTTCTTCCTGTCCGTGCAGACAGTAAGAATAGAATCTCAGGTGTTGTACATGACATGTCCGCCTCGGGACAAACACTTTATATTGAGCCGAATGCAGTCGTTTCCCTTAACAATAACCTCAATCAAAAGAAAATTGAGGAGAAAAACGAAATCCTTCGGATTTTACGTGAACTCAGTGAGCAATTAAAACCATTCAGTGCAGATATTCGACAAAATGCTTGGGTGCAAGGTCATCTGGACTTGATTAAAGCCAAATATAACTACTTGTTAAAATACAGGGCAAGTATTCCCGAATTGGCGCATGATAATGACATTTGTTTTTACGATGCACGGCATCCACTCATTGATCCGAAAGTCGTTGTATCTAATGATATAAAGTTTGACAGCAGTTTAAATACGATTGTCATTACAGGTCCTAATACTGGCGGTAAAACCATTACCCTAAAGACGGTGGGTTTGCTGACTTTAATGGCGCAATCTGGCCTTCCTATTTTGACGGGTAAGGGAAGCCGAGTGCATGTCTTCAACGAAATCTTTGCAGATATTGGCGATGAACAATCAATTGAGCAAAGTCTTTCGACTTTTTCAAGTCATATGACAAATATTGTAGAGATTTTGGAAAAATCTGACCACACTTCCTTGGTTCTTTTTGATGAGCTGGGAGCAGGTACAGATCCCAAGGAAGGAGCAGCGCTAGCCATTGCCATTTTAGAATTTTTACGTGAAAGGCATGTAAAGACGCTGGCGAGTACGCACTATCCAGAACTCAAGGCTTATGGTGTGGAAACATCTGGAGTTATTAATGCAAGCATGGAGTTTGATATTGAACAAATGCGTCCGGTTTTTCGCTTGCAACTTGGCGTGCCAGGGCGTTCAAATGCCTTAGAGATTTCACGGCGTTTAGGCTTGTCGGATTACATTATCCAACAAGCCAGTGACCTGCTTTCAGATGAAGCACATGATGTGAATCAGATGATTGCTCGTTTGGAAGAAAAGACGCGTGAAGTGACGGAAGCTGCCGCCCATATTAAAAAGCTAGAGCATGAAAATATTGCACTTCATAGGGACTTGACCAGAGTTTATGACCAGATTAATCGAGAGCGTGAGCAAGAGCTGGAAAAGGCTAAACGTGAAGCACAAGAAGTTGTGAAAAAAGCAAGCCAAGAAGCACAAGCCATTCTCAAAACACTTAATGAGAAGGCACAGCTCAAACCTCATGAGATTATAGCTGCACGTGGCGAACTTGAAAACCTAGTTCCTGCGGTTGATTATAGTAAGAATAAGGTTTTGAAAAAAGCTAAAGCCCAGCGTGGGCTCAAGCAGGGGGCTGAAGTCCTTGTTACGGCTTATGGTCAGCGCGGAAAACTTATTCGTCTTGAAAAAGATGGACGTTGGCAGGTTCAGATGGGTTCAATAATGACTAAACTACAAGAGAATGAGTTTGAGTTAACGGAGGAAGAAGCTGCTAAACACCAACCAGCTAAAACAAAATCAGTTACGCGAAAAGTAAGTAATAAAGTGAAGGCACAGTTGGATTTACGTGGGATGCGCTATGAAGAAGCAGAGCTCGAGTTGGATAATTATATTGATCAAGCGCTTTTGGCAAATCTGTTACAAATTACGATTATACACGGTATAGGGACAGGAGTCATCCGTGAAATGGTTCAGAAAAAACTACAAAAACATCGACATATCAAGAGTTATGAGTATGCTCCTGTAAATGCTGGAGGAAGTGGAGCAACAATTGCTACCCTAAAATGATTTAAAATTTAAAGAGAATCATAATATTTGTAAAGCAGAGAAAAATTCGCTAGAATGTACTCATAACAAAGAATGAGGGTACGAAAATGGAATATAATATTACTGATGCTACTTTTAGAGAAGAAATCAAAGAAGGATTAGTTCTTGTAGACTTTTGGGCTACATGGTGTGGTCCATGTCGTATGCAAGCGCCTATCTTGGAACAATTGGCTGAAGAACTTGATGAGTCAGAACTAAAAATCTGCAAGTTGGATGTTGATGAAAACCCAGCAACACCACAAGCCTTCGGCGTAATGAGTATCCCAACATTGATTTTCTTTAAAGACGGTCAAATGGTTAAACAGGTTGTGGGAGTTCAAACAAAAGCGCAGCTCAAAGCCATTGTTGCGGAGTTATCATAAGATAAGAGGAACCAAGTAAAATAGACACCATAGTAAAGGCTAGGGCAATCTATTTTAGGAGGTTCTTTTTTATGCAAAGAAATATAATATTATAGTTCAGACTTTGTTATAATAGAGTTAGCTACCCCAAATGAAAAGGAGAAATCTATGAGAATCAGTAACTTAAAAGAAAAAATAGCACGAGAAAATTTAGAGGGCTTAATCTTGACTGACATGAAAAATATCTACTATTTGACTGGTTTTTCAGGTACGGCTGGAACGGTTTTCATGACAGCAGATCATTCCTACTTTATGACTGATGATCGTTATATTGGGATTGCACGTCAATTAATTACGGGTTTTGAGATTATCCAGACGCGGGATGCCTTGGCCGAAATTGCAAAGCTTGCTGAAGGACTTCAAGTCGTTGGTTTTGAAGATACTGTTGATTTTGCATTTTATCGTGTGTTGGCTGAAAAATTAAAGAATGCCAAGCTGGTTCCTACAGCTAACTTTGTAGCAGAGTTACGCCAAATTAAAGATTCAGATGAAATCGCCACAATCAAGAAAGCTTGTCAAATTGCTGATAAGGCATTTGAAGCTGTACTGAAATATATCGAGCCGGGAAGAACAGAGATAGAAGTCGCTAATTTTCTTGACTTCAAAATGCGAGAAATGGGTGCAAGCGGTATTTCTTTTGATACTATTGTGGCTTCAGGAAAACGCAGCAGTTTGCCGCACGGTGTAGCCACTCACAAAATGATTGAGTTTGGTGATCCTGTAACTATTGATTTCGGGTGCTACTACAATCATTATGCGAGTGACATGACAAGAACCGTCTTCGTTGGTGAGGTCGATCCAAAGATGCGAGAAATTTATCATACTGTGCATCAGGCAAATGAAGCCTTAATCACAGAAGCAAAGGAAGGTATGACTCTGGCTGACTTTGACAAGGTACCACGTGATGTGATTGAAGCAGCCTCATATGGAGAGTACTTTACACATGGTATCGGTCATGGTTTAGGGTTAGATGTGCACGAGATTCCTTATTTTGGCGCCAAAGCAAAAGGAACACTCAAGTCTAACATGGTCGTTACTGATGAACCAGGAATCTATATTCCTGACTTTGGTGGTGTCCGGATAGAGGATGATTTACTTATCACTGAGGAAGGCTGTCAAGTCTTGACACAATCGCCAAAAGAACTTCTGATACTTTGATCTAATATCTTGAAGCAAAGCTCTATTTACTTTAAACGCTCCCTTTAGCAAATAAACAGAAATTTGAAAAAAGGGTGAATTTGTGCTAAAATGAGTTGTTAAAGGCTGCCTCTTTGAGCAGTAAATAGAATATTCACTAGGAGATATATATAATTATGGTAGCAGCAAAAGACCTCAAAGCCGGAATGACATTTTTGAACGGAGACAAGCTTCTCCGTGTTATGGAAGCAAGTCATCACAAACCAGGTAAAGGTAACACAATCATGCGTATGAAATTACGTGATGTACGTTCAGGCTCTACATTTGACGACACATACCGTCCAGAAGACAAGTTTGAACAAGCAGTTATTGATACAGTAGCTGCACAATACCTTTATCAAATGGACGATACAGCTTTCTTCATGAACAATGAAACATATGATCAATACGAAATTCCAGTTGAACAAGTCAAAGAAGAGTTGCTCTATGTTCTTGAAAATACAGATGTAAAAATCCAATTTTATGGCACAGAGGTCATCGGTATCCAATTGCCAACAACTGTTGTTCTTGAAGTAACTGAAACTCAACCTTCTATTAAGGGTGCAACAGTGACAGGTTCAGGTAAACCAGCAACGATGGAAACTGGTTTGGTCGTTAACGTTCCTGATTTTGTAGAAGTAGGAACAAAGCTCGAAATTAACACACAAACGGGTGAATACCTTAAACGTGCATAAGCAGTTTATTGTTAGACCTCACTTATATTGAGGTGCTATAAAAGCTCAGCTCCGTGGAGAAGCAAAAGAAAAGATAGAGGAGAGAAGATGACAGATACAACTGTTCATACTGCAGAACTTGGTGAAATCGTTATTGCACCAGAAGTTCTTGAAGTCATTATCGGCATCACAACTGCAAAAATTGACGGTGTTTATGCATTACGCAACAAGCACTTTTCAGACAGTCTCGGCAAAAAATCAGAAGGCCGTGGTGTTTATATCGAAAGCAAAAAAGATAAGGTTATTGTTAATATTTATGTCTACTTGGCTTTCGGCATTAACGTGCCACAAGTAGCTCTCAATATTCAAAAAGAAGTGAAAGAAGCAGTTGAACAAGCAACAGAAATTGTAATTGATGATGTGAACATCCATGTTGTAGGTATTGTTCCTGAAAAATTACCAAAACCAAGCTTTGACGATTTGTTTGATGAGGGCTTCTTTGATGCCTAACAAGCTAACGCAACATAATATTCGTCAGCGTGCAGTGCAAACACTTTTTGAATACTATATCCGAAAAGCCATGTCAGAAACTGTTCTGACAGAGTTTAAGAACAACATAGAAAAAATTAATCGTGAATTGGCAAAGCCAATTCGCTTTGATATTGCCTATAAGGATGAGCGCATCCCAGTCCGTGACTTTCCGCGTTTTTTCACAAAGCCTTTAAAAGAAATTGACAAGATTTATGAAATTTTGGATATCCCTAATCGTGAAAAAACAGCAGTTTATAAAGCATTGAGCTTTATCCGTGATTTTGGCGGTTACACTAAACGTATGACGGATCAAGAAGCTGTTGATTTATACAAAGATATCTTCTTGAATTTGAATTTGGTACGCCTTTTTAATATCGAGCTGGAAGAAGAAAACATTGCGGTTCGTGTTCGTGATTTCTTGCGTGCAAGCTTCAGAGCTGAAACTCCAGAAGAAAAACTAGAAGTTTTTAATAAGGTGTTCTCTGATGTACATTCAAGTGTTCGTGAAAAGATTACAGTTGAGCTTTTTAAACCTCTGACCGTTCAAGATGAAGTTGCAGAAATTTTGGCGATGACTGAACCAAAGTTTGCTACAGCTTCTCAGGATATCTTGGTTCAAGCAAAAGCTTTTGCCTTGAATTACGATAATGATACAGATGAGCCAGTAGAAGCACCCGCTTATTTCACAGAATTAGTTGATGGTGTCTTAGAAAAGCAAAACAGTCTTGATTCTGCCTTGTCGGAATATTTGGCTAAAGGCTGGAGCTTTTCTCGCTTGACAATGATTGAGCAGGTCTTGCTCCGCTTAGGTGCTTATGAAATCTTATTCACAGAAACACCGAATCTCGTTGCCATTAATGAGTCTATTGAATTAGCAAAAGATTTTAGTGATGAAAAATCAAGTAAATTTATTAATGGAATGTTGACAAATTTAATCAAAGAATAATATATTGAAGACACAGAATGATTACATTTCTGTGTCTTTTTGCGTAAATGTTGGTAAATTTTCTTGTAAAATATTATAATTAAACCATATTAGGTCACTTATATGTGGAAATTCTGTTAAGGCTCACTGAGTCTCAAAAAAAATCATAAGTTTTCTGAATTTTTGGATATATAACGTAATGAAACTTTTGTCAAAATATCAATCTTATTTTTATGGAAAGTTGAAAATGAAAAATTAAATTTTCTTTATAATTATGAGTTTGAATAATGTGTTTTAAAAGATTAT
>NZ_DKXK01000043.1:0-29006 GCF_002492185.1 Lactococcus sp. UBA7128 | reverse complement strand
CTTTAGCATCATGGCACCGGGGACGATCTTTACTATGGCTAATGAGCAGTATCGTTATTTGGAGAATCAAGGTGGTGGGAACCATTTGATTATTCGGAATGATGCAATACGTGGGGTACATTTTACTCAGAAAGAGTCAGCAATCACTAATTGGTATGACTCTCTCAGTTCTGAGGTTCGTGCCATGGTACGCCCTGTGGCCGATAACTTTGTTACAGGGGCCATCAATTCTAGTGTGTTAACTTGGGTTAATGAAGCAAATGAGGAGGTTAATAATAGCTGGCTTCCAACTGACATAAATAATTTTCCAGACGTTGCAAACGATGTGACTCAAGTTGTTCCAGGTGGAACAGCTCGTGCCTTTTCGCTCTCCTTAGCAGATGTAGTCCGCTTATCAGGTCCAGGCCGCGCCTTTCCTAACTCTACAGAGCGTATGTCTGCGAATAATGGACATTGGTTTTTACGTACTGGGGCAGACGCTCCAAATACGGCATGGTTTGTCCGCAGAGAATTTGGTGGTGGTTTTATGGGTTCGCATAACTGGCAAATGTTTGATCTAGTGCAAGGAGGACCACGTCCGGCCATCATCGTTCATCAATCGAATTAAAAATTACAAAAAATGTTCAATACGACAATACGATGTGTCGATATTGAACGTTTTTTTATGTAGGTAATTGATAATCGTGGGACTGGTCCGGTTTCTCTTAAACAAGAGTCGCAGTTTAAGGGAGCAACTGCTGGTGGTTTAACCCATGCTCATGCTGTGTTGACTTTAATGAGGATAGCACAAACAATGTGGTGAGTACCTCAGGCAACAAGGCTTCCTCAGCAGTGATTACAGCAAAGAATACGCTAGTATCCAGAACAGCAGTCAATAAGAACAAGAGGATTTGATTCAAAAATGAAGTCATCAGACAAAAAATGAAAGTGATAATCAGAAAAGTTCTTAAAAATTGTAACTCCAGCATCTTTTTCAAGGGGAAAGATATTTCTGGACAATTCTTGTTTTTTCCTAATCTCTTATCTGAAAACTTTTTCTGTTTGAAGAGTTGGCGCATCTGAAGTAAAATGAGGCCTATATGGGGCTTTGTAAAGAAAAATGCAGATAGCCTAAGAAAGGAGAGAGCTAAAATGGAAGAAGCAAAGTTATTCGAAAGGCAAGTGGCATCCTGTCCAGGAACATCGGAAACACTGACAAGACCCTTTTTCATGGACTTTATCGTAGAGAGAAAACAGACCGGAAAAGAAGCGAACGTGGGTTAGAGATTTTTTAGTGAACAGTCAATCTTTAGAACTTAGACTGATAAAGAAAGTTAAAAATTTTTTCGTCTTCTCTTGACATTTCTCGTAAAAAGGACTACAATCTTAAGATGAAGAAAGCGACTCGGGACAGTGGAAGCCGAGACTTAAAATGGCCCAAAATCATCGCAATACGAATGAAGTAAAAAATAAAGGTGGAACCGTGCATAGCACCCTTTGTCTCAGGACAGGTGTATTGCGCGGTTTTTATATTTATTTTATACGAGGAGAGTATTAATATTATGATGAATCCAGCAGAAATATTGTCTGCCACCATTCACCATGGACAAGAAAAGGTCAAACGACCGATGTTAGAAAAAGCGGTGCTTGGCTTTATTGGAGGAGCACTGATTTCGATGGGCTACTTGCTCTATATACGGGTTATTTCCAGTGTTGTTGATGAGTTAGGAAGTTTAGCTAGTTTTATCGGTGCAGCTGTTTTTCCTATCGGTTTGATTGTTATCCTGATGGGCGGAGGAGAGCTCATCACTTCAAATATGACAGCTGTTACAGCCTCGTTTTTTGCTAAAAAAGTGAAATTTTCAGATTTGCTCAAAAATTGGCTTGTTATCACTTTTTTTAACCTTTTAGGAGCTTTCTTTGTTGCTTTCTTTTTTGCTCATGTTGTGGGCTTAACTGCTTCAGGTGTATATCGTGAGGAACTCATTGTCATTGCTGATTCAAAAATTGATGCGACCTGGCTCCAAACCCTGGTCTCTGGTGTGGGCTGTAACTGGTTTGTTGGTCTTGCCATGTGGCTTTCTTACGGTGCCAAAGATGCCGCCGGAAAATTAATGGCGATTTGGTTTCCAACAATGGCCTTTGTTGCTATTGGCTTCCAGCACAGTGTGGCAAATGCTTTTGCTATTCCTGCAGCGATTTTTGAAGGCGGAGCAACATGGATGGAATTCATCCGTAATTTCAGTCTGGTCTATGTGGGGAATATGCTCGGTGGCGTCATTTTTGTTGCTGGTTTCTACTTCCTTGGATATAAACGCCAAATGAATGAACTTAATAAATAATAAGGAGAATTGAATGTCAAACAATAAATTATCATTTCAAGATATGATTCTGACTTTGCAAGTTTTTTGGTCCAAGCAAGGTGCAAACTTAATGCAAGCTTATGACGATGAGGTAGGGGCAGGAACGATGAGTCCATACACTTTCTTACGTTCAAACGGTCCAGAACCTTGGGCAGCAGCCTATGTGCAGCCTTCACGACGTCCAGCTGATGGTCGTTACGGAGAAAACCCCAACCGTCTTTTCCAGCACCATCAGTTTCAAGTGGTCATGAAACCTTCACCCAAAAATATCCAAGAACTTTATTTGGAAAGTTTAGCCGCGCTGGGTATCGATGCACTAGAGCATGACATTCGTTTTGTTGAAGACAACTGGGAAAATCCTTCAATGGGATGTGCCGGCATCGGCTGGGAGGTCTGGATTGATGGTCAAGAGTGTACGCAATTTACATACTTCCAACAAGTTGGAGGTATCGAAGTAGACTCAGTTACTGCAGAAATCACTTATGGTTTGGAGCGCCTAGCTACAGCCATTCAAGAAGTAGACAGTGTATACGATCTTGAATGGGGAAATGGCGTTCTTTACGGTGATATCTTCAAAGAACCCGAATATGAACACTCAAAATTTGCCTTTGAAGTTTCCAATCAAGAGATGCTTTTGGACCTCTTTAATCAGTACGAGGCAGAAGCGCATAAGCTGCTGGATTTAGGTTTGGTTCATCCTGCTTATGATTTCATCTTGAAGAGTTCTCATACCTTTAACTTTTTGGATGCACGTGGTGCTGTTTCTGTAACAGAACGTGCCGGCTACTTGCACCGGGTGCGTACAATGGCACGTAAAGTCGCAAAAACATTTATTGAAGAACGTGCAAAGCTCGGTTTTCCTCTCTTGAAAGACGAAGTTTTACGCGATAAATATCTGGGCGAAAAAGGGAAATATACAAAAATTCTAGAACAATTGGCAGAAGAACAGGAGGAAAAATAATGGCAAATTACTTACTCGAAATCGGCTTGGAAGAAATGCCGGCTCACTTGGTAACGCCTGCGATTAACCAATTGGCAGAACGCCTTTCAGATTTTTTGAATGAAAATCGCTTGAACTTTGACCTTATCCGTAAATTCTCAACACCACGTCGTTTGGCTGTCTTGGTGGAAGGACTTGCTGAAAGCTCAGAAGCCATGGATGAAGAAGTCAAAGGACCTTCTGCTAAAATTGCTAAAGATGCAGAAGGAAACTGGTCTAAGGCTATCCAAGGCTTCTCCCGTGGTCAAGGTTTGACACCAGATGATTTGGTGCTTAAAGGCGATTATTATTTTGCAAACAAGCATATTGCTGGTGTAGCAGCACAGGAGATTTTAGCAAAAGTTGGCGCTGAAGTCATCAGCAAGATGCAGTTTAAAACTTATATGAAATGGGGAAATAATAGCTTCCTCTTTGTACGTCCTATTCAATGGATGGTTTCTTTATTGGATTCAGAAGTGGTTCTTTTTGAACTTCTTGATGTGACTGCTGGAAACACAACACGTGGACATCGTTTCCTTTCAAACCAAGAAATTACCATTGAAAAAGCTACGGATTATGCAGAAGTTTTGAAGGCCAACTTTGTCATGGTTGATGCCGGAGCACGTAAAGCAGAGATCAGCAAACAAATCAAAGAAATAGCCATTGAAAACAACTGGACAGTTGAATTTTCGGACGAAAAACATGTTGAACTTCTTGAAGAAGTTAATAATCTGGTAGAATACCCTACAGCTTTCGTGGGAAGCTTTGATGAAAAATATCTGTCAGTTCCGGAAGAAGTTTTGGTGACTTCGATGCGTGATAATCAACGCTATTTTGAAGTTTATACTGCAGAAGGCAAGCTGGCTCCTCACTTTATCTCTGTCCGTAATGGCAATGCAGAAGGCATGGAAAATGTTATTTTGGGAAATGAAAAAGTTTTAGTTGCTCGTTTGGAGGATGCCGAATTTTTCTGGAAGGAAGATCAAAAGTTAAACATTACAGATCTGGTGAAAAAACTCGAAAATGTCACTTTCCACGCTAAGATTGGATCCATTACGGAACACATGGCGCGCACCAAAAAGATTGCTGCACACTTGGCAGACATCGCTCAACTGACAGAAACTGAGAAGGCAGATGTGGCACGTGCAGCAGATATTTACAAATTTGACCTTTTGACAGGCATGGTTGGCGAATTTGATGAGCTTCAAGGTGTGATGGGTGAAAAATACGCCCTCTTAGCAGGTG
The DNA here is from genome assembly GCF_002492185.1 of Lactococcus sp. UBA7128. Classification (NCBI taxonomy): domain Bacteria; kingdom Bacillati; phylum Bacillota; class Bacilli; order Lactobacillales; family Streptococcaceae; genus Lactococcus; species Lactococcus sp. UBA7128. The sequence goes on along the minus strand of NZ_DKXK01000043.1, from coordinate 24,440 downwards.
AAAATGCAAATGTAGCTGCTGCTATTCGTGAGCACTACATGCCAGTTTCAGCAGAAGGAGAGTTACCAAGTACTGCTGTAGGTAGTGTCTTAGCAGCTGCGGATAAAATCGACAGCATTCTTTCATTCTTTAGCGCTGGTTTAATCCCCTCAGGCTCAAACGATCCTTATGCCCTTCGACGCGCAGCACAAGGCTTGACACGTATCATTGAAAAATGCAATTGGCACTTTAACTTTACTGAGTTTATCGCTACACTTGACTATGCGAACAAGGAACAAGTGATTGACTTCCTTAAAGGTCGCGTGCAAAAACTTCTTTTGGATAAAAAAATTCGTCATGATATCGTTGAAGCAACGATTGCAGCAGACACAATGGATATCGCAAGCATGATGGAAGTTGCACCGATGCTTAATGACCATAAAGACGATATGCAGTTTAAACCAGCTATCGAAAATATTTCACGTGTCGTTAACTTGGCCAAAAAAGTGGAAAATACTGGAACTGTGGTTTCAGAACTTTTTGAAAATGAAGTGGAGCAGGAACTTTATGAAGTGACGGAGTTGCTTAAAGCCCAATGGTTTACCCTATCTGCCGCAGAAAAATATGACCTTTTGGTTAACAAAGCTGTGCCCGCAATTAACAATTTCTTTGAAAAGGTTATGGTTATGGCAGAAGATGAAAAAGTACGCAGCAATCGCTTGGCTTTACTGTCAGACTTATCATCGCTCACAGCGACAATGGCTGACTTTAGTTTAATCAATACAAAGTAAGGAGAATTTTATGGCAATCACAAACGAACAAATTGAACGTATCAACGAACTAGCCCGTAAACACAAAGCAGAAGGTTTAACAGAAGCGGAAACTGAAGAGCGTGCAAAATTACGTCGTATTTATCTTGACAGTGTGCGTGAAAATCTTCGTGGACAGGTCGAATCTGTAAAACTGGTGGATGAAGAAGGAAAAGATGTCACACCAGAGAAACTAAAAGATATTCAACGTGCGAAAGGTATGCGTGACTAAACATACTGGATGTGGGCTTGGCTTGTTTTTAATACACACGCATCATTGCGCCCAAGGCGCTAATGCTGAGTGTCTTTTCAGCCATCAATCAAAAAAGTACAGGTTTTAATCGATGGCGCAAGAGCTACTTCATAGGAGTGAGGGGAATTACTTTTAGTGAAAAATGTAAGAATTGGAATATCAAGATGGGCTATCTTCTATACAGTTTTGGCACTTGTCATAGGTCTTCTTGTTGGAACAGTGGATGCTTTGTTTGGGCGGGGCTTGCTTTTTATCACGGAGATACGTGATGCCCATCCCTTATATTTTCTTCCTTTTTTAGCATTGGCGGGTCTCGTGATTGTTTATACTTATCAGCATTTTGGCAAGGAAAGTCAAAAAGGTATGGGTTTAATTTTTGAGGCAGGGAATAAAGGACGTGAAAACATTCCCAAACGCTTGGTCCCCTTGATTATCTTTTCAACATGGCTGTCGCATCTCTTTGGAGCAAGTGTTGGCCGAGAAGGAGTAGCTGTACAAATCGGTGCAACAATAGGACATACCTTAGGTGGAAAACTCGCTTCTAAAGAAGCGCAGAAAGTTCTCTTAATTACTGGTATGGCTGCAGGTTTTGCAGGTTTGTTTCAGACCCCTATTGCTGCGACTTTCTTTGCTATTGAGATATTGATGGTGGGCAAGATAGAGTACATTGCTTTGTTTCCAGCCCTAGTTGCTTCCTATGTTGCCAGTACAACTTCCCATGCTTTGGGATTAGAAAAATTTTCCTTTGCGGTCAATACTGACTTAAATATGGATGCAATTACACTTTTGAAGCTTTTGGTGGTGGCCCTATGTTTTGGCTTAGTTGGTCGCCTGTTTGCCCAAGGCTTGTCCTTTATGAAAAGCTATATGATGCTTAAACTCAGCAATCCTTACCGCAGAATTTTAATCGTAGGTTTAATGCTGAGCTTGGGTTTAATTTTTATTCACTTAGACCGTTATGCGGGCTTGGGAACAAATTTGATTTCGATGAGTTTTAACGGTCAACCTATCAATGGTTATGACTGGATTTTGAAATTGCTCTTTACTGTTTTAAGTATTTCGGCTGGTTTCCAAGGGGGAGAAGTAACGCCACTCTTTGCTATCGGTGCAAGTCTGGGTGCAAGTTTGGCTCTACTCTTGGGTCTACCTGTTGGTCTAATCGCAGCAGCAGGCTATGTATCTGTTTTTTCTGCGGCAACAAACAGTTATTTTGCTTCGATATTTATAGCAGCAGAAGTTTTTGGCTATGGTTCGGTTCCATATATTTTGCCGCTTGTAACAATCGCTTACATACTTAATGGAAATGCTTCAATCTATGCTCAGGGCAAACTCAATTTAGAAGACTAAAAGAAGAATAAGGCGTGCTGTCTTATTCTTTTTTTATTGTCTATTAGTTACTGGAAGTAAGCATTTTTACCTAACAAAAATGAGGGAAATGATAGAATAGAATTAAAGAACGACATGAATTGGTAAAAGTACGAATTGTAGAAAGATTGGAGCAACTGTGAATATTGAAGCTTTACTGGAGAAAAAGGAGCAGGTGCAGATTGAGATTCTTCGGCAGTTGGTTTTGAAAAATGAAAAAATCACTGCTCAGGAGCTTAGTGATTGGGTAGGCTTATCACGCCCTTCAATAGAAAGTTACTTGGAGGATATCGCCTATCTGGGGCAGATGATGGGTAGGCCGATGAAGGTTTTGAGACAGGACAATAAAGTAATTCTGGAAATGGAAGAATCTCAGAGTTTAGATGAAATCATCAGTTTTTTAATTCAAGACAGTATAAAATATCGTTTGCTTCTCCTGTTTTTAGAGCAGAAAAACTACATGATTATCGATTTGGCTGAGGAATTACTTATCAGTGAGTCAACATTGTTTCGTAAAATAAAGGAACTCAACAAACTACTGGCTGAATTTGAAATACAAGTCAAAAACAATAAGCTTGTCGGAGAAGAAAGTCAGATTCGATACTTTTACTATCTTCTTTTTGACTCTATAAATCCGAAATTTCGACCAGATATGCTACAAGTTACAAAACTACAATCAGACTTTGTAACACAGCTGGAGGAAACCTTGAAGCTCAGTTTTTCAAAAAGTAGTCAGGATAAAATTTATCATTGGTTAGCTATTGCTGAAAAGCGACGATTGATAAGTGATATTCAGGTTACAAAATCCTTGAAAACCAAAGTAATTTATCAAGACGATCATCTGTATCAGTTGCTTGATTCGATTTTCTATCAAAAGATTTATGATAGTTATGCTAAGGACAAGTGCGAAACTATCTTTTTCTACAGCTTCCTTCTTTCATTTTTTATCTTAGACAAGGAAAGTTACTATCGGTTTGATATCTTTCGTAGTAAGAAGCTTCCGACAGTTTTGTTAAATATTTCTCTTAGAGAACGTATGCTGAAACATTATCGCCCAAATCGCTTGGGTTTTGAGGAAGAAAAAGCGATTAGCTATCAACTTGCACAGGTCAATAATAAATTTTCTTTTTTCCAAGGCAGTCTTTTTACTAGAAGTCAGGAATCTTTGATGTTGCGCAAACAAAATTGGGTAGATAAAAGTTTTCAAGAACTACTGGATGATTTAAAGCGTATTGCTTTACATTATATTCCCAAGGAACAAGATCTCCCAGAATTAATTTTTGGCTATAGCAATGCCCTTATGTTGTTGGAACTCTTATCCTCTCAAAAACTTATTGTGGCTTACGACTTGTCGGATACTCCGGCCTACCAGATTCCCCTAGAACAGTTTTTGAAGATTCGTCTCCGCGCGGTTGAAAAGATAAAACTGGAGCACTATCATGAGGGACAAAGCTATGATTTGCTTATTTCTAGCAAAAGAAATGACAGTCGAAAATTTGTCTATGTTCTTTCAGAATTTTCGGGGGATTATGATATTGAGCGGCTCATTACACACATAGAAGCTCTGAAAATAGAAAAACTTCAAACTAAAGCTATTCTCAATTGATAGCTTTAGTTTTTTTATGTATACTTTCAATTTTTTTAAGTTTCCCATAAAAAATGAAAGTATAGGAGACCATAAAGATGTTATAATATAAAACATAGAAAGCGTTTACAAAGGAGAAAGAAAATGACAGAAACTTCTTACATTATGGCAATTGACCAAGGGACTACAAGTTCAAGAGCTATTATATTTGATAAAAAAGGGAAGCATATCGGGAGTTCCCAGAAAGAATTTACACAATATTTCCCGCAAGAAGGCTGGGTGGAACATGATGCAAATGAAATCTGGAACTCGGTCCAATCTGTTATCGCAGGTGCTTTCATTGAGTCAGGTATTAAACCTGTTCAAGTTGCGGGAATAGGTATAACCAATCAGCGCGAAACAACAGTCATTTGGGATAAAGTAACTGGAAAACCTATCTATCATGCTATTGTTTGGCAGTCGCGCCAGTCAGCTGATATCGCAAACTCTCTTAAAGAAGCCGGACATGAAGAACTCTTTCATAAGAAAACAGGACTCATCGTTGACTCTTACTTTTCAGCTACCAAGATTCGCTGGATTCTTGACCATGTAGAGGGAGCACAAGAGCGTGCAGAGCGAGGGGAACTCCTTTTTGGAACGATTGATACATGGATATTATGGAAATTAACAGATGGTGAAGCGCATTATACAGACTATTCCAATGCAAGTCGTACCATGCTCTACAACATCCATGAGTTAAAATGGGATGAAGAAATTTTAGATATCCTCAATATACCTGCAGCCTTACTTCCAGAAGTCAAGTCAAATTCTGAAGTTTACGGCGTAACTAAAGGCTTTCATTTCTTCGGTTCAGAAGTACCGATTTCAGGTATGGCTGGAGACCAGCAGGCGGCACTTTTTGGTCAGATGGCCTTTGAACCAGGCATGATCAAGAACACTTATGGTACAGGTTCATTCATCGTCATGAATACAGGAGAAAAACCGCACATTTCTAAGAATAACTTACTGACAACCATTGGATATGGTATCAATGGAAAGGTTTATTATGCTCTGGAGGGCAGCATATTTGTCGCAGGCTCTTCCATCCAATGGCTTCGTGACGGCTTAAAGATGCTGGAGCGTGCAAGTGATTCTGAAGAAGTTGCACTTCAATCTACCAATAAAGATGAAGTTTATGTGGTTCCCGCCTTTGTTGGTCTTGGTGCCCCTTACTGGGATCAAGAAGCACGTGGTGCAATGTTTGGTCTGACACGAGGGACAACTAAAGAAGATATCGTTAAAGCAACCTTGCAGAGTATTGCGTATCAGGTTCGTGATGTTGTTGGTACTATGAAAGAAGATACTGGCATTGACCTATCTCTCCTCAAAGTAGATGGTGGTGCAGCAAATAATGAATATTTGATGCAGTTCCAAGCCGATATTTTAAATATCCCTATTCAGCGTGCAGGTGACTTGGAAACAACCGCACTTGGTGCGGCCTTCTTAGCAGGGCTTGCGGTTGGCTTCTGGAAAGATATTGAGGAACTCAAGGAGTCTTACGAACCAGGTAAAATTTTCCAAACACAGATGCAGGAAGAACGCAGGGAAGAACTCTATGCAGGATGGAAGAAAGCTGTGCATGCAACACGTGCTTTTAAATAACTGATAGACGATGACACAGGGAGATAAAAGGAGAGATAGAAATGGCTTTTTCTAAAAAAACAAGACAAGAAGCAATCAGGAAAGTTCAAGAGGAAGAACTGGATTTACTCGTTATTGGGGGAGGCATAACAGGTGCAGGATTGACTCTGCAAGCTGCAGCCGCTGGCATGAAAGTTGCCGTGCTTGAAATGCAGGACTTTTCAGAAGGAACCTCGTCACGTTCAACAAAACTTGTGCATGGGGGCATCCGTTACCTCAAAAACTTTGATGTACAAGTGGTTTCCGATACAGTTTCTGAACGAGCTGTTGTTCAAGGGATTGCGCCCCATATACCAAAACCTGATCCAATGCTTCTTCCCATTTATGACGATGAGGGAAGAACAACCTTTGACATGTTTTCAGTCAAAATAGCGATGGATTTGTATGACCGTTTAGCGGGTATAAACGAAGATTCTCCCTATGCCAACTACACCATTTCGCCAGAAGAAGTGCTCCGCCGTGAGCCGCTCATCAAGAAAAAAGGCCTGCAAGGTGCAGGAGTCTATCTTGATTTTCGTAATAATGATGCGCGCTTGGTTATTGATAATATTAAAAAAGCTGTCGAAGATGGTGCACAAGCCATCAGTAAGATGAAAGTCATTGATTTTCTTTATACAGACGGCCAAATCTCTGGTGTACGTGCGCGTGATCTATTGACAGATGAAATCATCGAAGTAGAGGCAAAGTTGGTTATTAATACCAGTGGTCCTTGGGTGGATAAGATTCGTTATCTGAATTTTACACGTCCAATCGTACCAAAAATGCGTCCAACAAAAGGTGTCCATCTCGTGGTTGATGCTGCCAAGTTGCCTGTGCCACAACCGACTTACTTTGATACAGGCAAGCATGATAAACGTATGGTCTTTGCTATTCCCCGTGAAAATAAAACCTATTTTGGTACGACAGATACGGATTATCATGGCGACTTTACCGATCCAAAAGTGACCCAAGAAGATGTGGACTACCTTCTGGATGTCATTAATTTCCGTTACCCTGAAGCACATATTACACTTGATGACATTGAAGCTTCATGGGCTGGCTTGCGTCCATTATTAGGCGGAAATTCAGGCTCAGACTATAATGGTGGTGACAACGGTGCAGTTTCCGAAACCAGTTTCAATGCTGTTGTTGAGGCTGTACTGCGTTATAAAAATAAAACAGCAACAAAAGCAGAAGTAGAGCATCTTTTGAATCATATGGAGTCGAGTCTTTCTGAAAAAGGAAGCGAGCCTTCATCCGTATCTCGTGGCAGCTCGCTTGAGCGCGAGAGCGACGGCTTAATCACCTTGGCAGGTGGGAAAATCACTGACTACCGTAAAATGGCAGCTGGTGCGATGAAGCTGATCTGCCAACTTCTTGAAGAAGATTTTGGGTTAAAATATGAGCCCATTGACTCTAAAAAATATCAAATTTCCGGAGGTGAATTTGACCCAGGAAAAGTAGAAGAAGTTGTTGCTGAAAATATGAAAGCGGGAGTGGAAGCAGGTCTCACAGAAGATGAAGCAAAATACATTGCAGACTTTTATGGGATGAATGCACTTAAAATATTTGCTTATGCTTCGGAAATGGCAGCTTATGAGGGACTCTCTTTAGCAGAGTCAGCGCGCTTACGCTATGCACTTGAAGACGAGATGATCTTGACACCTGTGGATTACTTGCTGCGTCGAACCAACCATATTCTCTTTATGAGTGAGGGAGTTGACGCCATCAAAGTTCATGTGGTAAATGCTATGTCTAATTTCCTAGAGTGGTCTCCTGAAGAAAAGGCCAATCAAGAAAAAGCTTTGGAAGCGGCCCTTCGTGAATCAAGCCTGTCGGATTTGAAAGCCTAACTATGCGCATAAGAAGCATTGTTCAATAAAATAGAAAAAAAGGAGTCAATATGCACTCAGAAATGATACAGTTACTTGGGGAATTTTTAGGAACATTTACCTTAATTCTTCTTGGTAACGGAGTGGTTTCAGGCGTTGTCCTGAGCAAGACAAAAGCAACAGGTGCAGGTTGGGTTGCCATCACACTTGGTTGGGGCTTTGCAGTAATGATGGGGGGTTACATTTCCGGATTTATGTCGCCTGCCCACCTGAACCCAGCAGTTACAATTGCAATGGCAATGATTGGTAGCTTTAGCTGGAGCTTGGTTTTACCTTATATTATCGCGCAAATGCTTGGTGCAATGGCAGCCAGTGTTATTCTTTACCTGATGTTCTATCCACACTATGCAGAAACCAAAAATCAAGCAGATATCTTGGGAACTTTTTCTACAGGACCAGCTATTCGTCATACCCCCTCAAACTTGATCAGTGAAATTGTTGGAACAGCAGTCTTAACGGCGGGTATACTTGCCTTTGGCCAGTATACCATTACGCAAACTTCTGGAGTTTCGCCACTCTTAGTGGGTGCGATTATCACAGCAATTGGTTTATCACTCGGTGCGACAACAGGTTACGCTTTGAACCCAGCACGTGACTTAGGTCCTCGTATCATGCACGCTATCTTACCTATCAAGGGCAAAGGAGATTCTGACTGGTCTTACGCATGGATTCCTGTTGTAGGTCCAATCATTGGCGGTAGCTTAGGTGCCCTTCTCTTTAACATGGTTATTCAATTTACAAGTAAATAAATTGAAATAATAGACAAAAGTAGAGTTAGACATAGATCTAGCTCTTTTTTTATGAAAAAAGTACCAGTAATCCTACAGTTTATGGGAATAAAAACTAAATAAAGAAAACGCTTTATTTTTCCTTGCTTTTGAAAATAAGAGCTGCTATATTACAAATATAACGAAACTAAAAGAAAAATTTTGGAGGAAACAAAATGTCGAAAAAAATAGTAGCCGTTACGGCCTGTGCTGCTGGAATAGCGCACACTTATATGGCCGCCGAGTCTATCGAAAAAGCGGCTAAAAAAATGGGCTATGAGGTCAAAGTAGAGACCAATGGAGCTATTGGAGCAGAGAATGTTTTAACTCCAGAAGAGATCGAAAGCGCAGATCTTGTGCTTGTTGCCTCAGACATTAAGATTGATCCGATTCGTTTCACAGGTAAGCCGCTTTATGTTACAAAATCTATTCCGGCAATTGAAGATTCTGAAGCCTTAATAAAAAAAGCATTCGCTGAGGCTGAAGTTTTTGGCAAGAAAGGAAGTAAAGTAGGGAATATTCAGATTGGTAATGATAAAGATAAGGTTACTTTTCTGACCCATGTGATGAGTGGTATTTCTTATATGGTGCCAATGGTCATCGCTGCTGGTCTTCTCCTTACCATTGCCAATCTCTATGCCTTTCAAAGAGACGACCTAGGACGTATTGTTAAGTGGGGGTTTGACAATACAACACAAATGGGCTTCCTTATGGAAAAACTCTTTTATGTTGGGCAGATGGGTTTTAAACTGATGATTCCACTATTTGCTGGTTTCGTAGCAAATTCCATTGCAGACAAACCCGCAATAGCTCCTGCCATGATTGGTGCTTATCTTGTTAATGATCCAGAATTTTTAGGAACTGAAGCAGGTGGAGGTTTTATTGGTGCTATTATTGTAGCTTTCATTGTTGGCTATATGGTCAAAGGATTGAAAAAAATAAAATGGCCTAAATTTGTTATGCCAATCGTGCCAATTATGATTATTCCCTTTATTGCAACAGCAGTTATCAGCTTGATTGTGCTTTATATCATCGGGAATCCAATCTCAGTGGGGATGGATGCTATGTATGATGGGTTAACCAACTTAAATAATAATTTCGCAGGTGCACCAATCATTATCGGAGCCATTTGTGGCGCAATGATTGGGTTTGACTTGGGTGGACCAATCAATAAAACGGCTTTGGTGTTTGGGACAGCAATATTTACCGATACAATGACAAAATATGGTATTGAAGGTGCAAACTTTGTACCCGGTACAGCAACACAAGCAGCGATTTCGGTAGCTCCCTTAGGTGTATGGTTGGCTACGATATTATTTAAAAATAAATTTTCAAAAGATGAAAAAATTGCTGCCAGTGCAGCCTTCGGTATGGGGATTGTCGGTGTCACTGAAGGAGCTATTCCATTTGTGGCAGCACATCCTGTACGAATGATTTTCTCAAACGTTGTAGGTTCAGCTGTTGCAGGTGGACTTATCTCAGCTACCGGTTCGAAATTTTATGGCGGTATCGGCTCACCTCTGGGGACCTTTATTGGTTATATTGAGCAACCGATTCCTTTTGTAACATGGATTTTGTGCGTATGTGCAGGTATTTTGACCACCGCATTATTGATTGGATTTACACGAGGTATTGAATTCAAAAAACCAGTAAAAGTTAAAGCAAAATAAGAAAGTGAATAAAGATGAACAAAGAAGTTTTTAATCAAGAACATATCCTTTTCGATGCAAACGCACGTACACAGGAAGAAGCCTTTGCAGTTATTGCACAGTTTGCACATTCTCTGGGCTTTGTGGGCAATGAAGCCGAATATTTTGAAGGCCTAAAACAGCGAGAAGCAGAAGCAACAACAGGCTTTAAAGACCATATCGCCATTCCTCATTGTAAAGATAAAACGAACTTAAAGCCGGGCATGTTTTTCGTTAGATTTGCCAATGAAATTCCTTGGAATGCTTTAGACGGCAAACCCGTAAAAGTCGCTCTGGCACTTACGATTCCTGAGGAAGGTGCGACTGAGCACTTGAAGTTGCTGAGCTTAATCGCTCGAAAACTAATCGATGATCAATTTCGTGAAGATATTTTATCAGAGAAAGACCCGAATAATCTGACTGCCGTTATAGATAAAATTGATTTTTAACTCAAAGGTCAAATCATCTTGATTTGGCCTTTTGAAAAAATGAATAAGGAAGTAAAAATGAAGAAAAAAGTACACGTCATTCATCATACACACTGGGATTTAGAATGGTATTTTACTCATAATGAATCTTTCGTCCAGTTGGCTTATCATTTGGATGAAGTAATGAGCGCTTTGGAGAATAATGAAATTTCTTATTATCTCCTCGATGGGCAAATGAGCATTTTGGATGACTACCTCCAAAGTTTCCCTGAACAAAAAACACGACTCAAAAAGCTGGTTCAAGCTGGAAAACTCTGGATTGGTCCATGGTATACTCAAACAGATGAACTCATCATAAGTGGCGAGTCAATAGTGAGAAATTTGACTCTGGGAATGGAATTAGCAGAAGAACTGGGTGGTTATATGAATATCGGTTACCTGCCAGACTCTTTCGGTCAGAGCAAAGATATGCCTAAGATATATCAAGGGTTAGGAATTGATCGTACAGTCTTTTGGCGTGGATTGCCGCAGGAAAAAACAAGGGACCGCGAATTTTATTGGCAAGCTGAAGATGGTTCAAAAGTTTTAGCCGCAAATATTAAGGATGGTTATTTTGTCGGCGTTGGACTTATTCATAGTGACCAAACCCAAGAACTTATGACACAGATTGACGACGGTGCTGTGGGGCAACATCTTGTCTTACCTGTAGGAGGAGACCAGCGTTATGTAGACTTTAACCTGCGTGAGCGGATTAATTTTTACAACCAGAAACTGAGTGACTATGAGTTAAAAGAAAGCAACTATGAGGAGCTGTTCTCCGAACTCGAAAAAGAGGAACTGACCACAATTGAAGGGGAATTTATCTCCAGCTCAGTCTCGAAAATCCATCGCTCGATTTATTCTTCACGTTACGACCATAAGTATTTGAATGATAAGCTGGAAAGACGAATGATTTATCAGGTAGAACCGCTCGTTCTCATGGCTGAAAAACTTGGTATTGCTAACAAGCAGGGCTTAATTGACAGAATCTGGAAACTACTGGCAAAAAATCAAGCTCACGACAGTGCGGGCGGCTGTAATAGCGATAAAACCAATCGAATTATTCGTGAACGCTTTATCGAGGCAGACCAACTTTCTTATTCCATAGTCGACTACTTGACCAGAAAAATCAGTGAGTCACAGAAAAAAGTTTGTGACCATCAAGTCAGCATTTTTAATACCCTACCTTGGGAAGTAACTAAAACGGTAAAAATTAATGTCTCTACTGAGTTTGAAGATATCCAACTGAAAAATACAGCAGGGGAAGCGCTCAGTTTTGATGTTTTGGCAAGAAATAAAGAATATTCTGGTGAAATCAGACGCGAAGAAGCCGCTCAAGATCCGTATAAATATTATTATATTCATGAACTGGCTGTAGAAGTTACGGTTCCTGCGCTTAGTTTTGTGAATTACTTCGTTGAAGAAAGTCAACAGTCAAGCATGGTCATCAGCGAAGACAAGCAAGATTATATTGAAAATGATTACTACAAGCTGAGCTATAAAAAAGGACAGCTTCATTTATTTGATAAGAAAATGCAGCAAAGTTATGACAACATCTTATCTTTTGAAGATGGCGGTGATGAAGGTGATACTTACGATTACTCGCCAGCTCATGCAGATCGTGTCTTTGATTTGACACTTACGGGAAGTAAGCGAAAAGCTTTTTGTGGGGAACATTATCAAGAGCTGATTTTGACTGGTACTTGGGACCTTCCCAAGGATTTGAAAGAACGGGCAGAAGGCATTTGCCAACAAACACAAGACTACGAATTAAAAATTACCTTAAAAAAAGGGAGCAAGCATCTCGAATGCCATTTGACGATAGATAATCAAGCGCTGGACCATCGTATGCGTGCAATCATCAATCTTCCTTTTGCTCATCAATATTCTTACACAGATACGCCTTTTGGTACAGTGAAGCGTGAAGCAGAAGATCCGCATTTGAAAGATTGGCAAGATATCGGCTGGCGTGAAGAACCAACGGCTATTTATCCTATGTTAAAATGGGTTAATGTTCACGATGATAAAAACAGTTGGACGGTTTTTGCCAAAGGAATCAAAGAATATCAATTAATCGGGGAAAATCACCGTCAGTTAGCTTTAACTCTCTTTCGAAGTGTCGGATTTTTAGGACGGCCTGATTTGCTCAGAAGGCCAGGTGTAGCTTCTGGTAATGCTTTTAAGTACATCCCAACACCTGATAGCCAATTGCTGGAAAAATTAACATTCAAATTTGCCATAAGTTTAGAACAGGATTATAACCCAGCACGGCTTGCTCAAAGTTACCTTGATTATGCTTTATCCCTGCCTTTCTATCAAATTCAGAGTCTAAATCTTTTTACAACGACTTTAAAATATTTTGTGTCAAATACCTTGAAAGAAAAAATTTGCAGTCCCCAGAATATCAGCTTGAAAGCGCCTGACCTTGTCTTTAGTTCACTCCGTAAGAATAAGCTTTACGGCGGTTGGGATTTACGGGTGTATAATCCAAGTACCCAAGCGGTTCAGGGTGAGAATTTTATTCTGTCAGAGCAGGAGCTTCGCTATGAGTTTGTGGACCTGAAGGGAATCGCGCTGACCGAACGACAAAAAAATAGTAAAATTAATCTGGGAGATTTTAGAGCAGGACAGATTAAAACTGTTCATTTCATAGATTGAGGAAAAATCATGAAGGAAGATATTTTCATATTAATTGAATCGCACCGTTTGGAATTAACCTATGTCGAGGAAATCATAGCCAACTATTTTATCAGTAAAAAGGCACCGCTGAATATAGATAAATTGGCACAAACACTAGCTGTATCAAAGGCATCGATTACCCGCTTTTGTAAAAAGATAGGCTTGGATAATTACAAGGAACTCATGTTTTTATACAATCTTTCCTTGGATAAAAAAGAAGAGCCGTCGATTTCATCAGCAGTGACAGCTATTTATCACGCCTTAGCCACACGAAGTGACAATGCTTATTCTGAGGTGGAAGTGGACAAGCTGTGCGCTTTAATAAAAGATCATAACATCATTCATTTTTTTGGAAAGGGCTTTAACAGTTATACAGGAGCTGACTTTTCATTCAAATTTTCACGTTTTGGCAAGTATGTCCGTGTCATTTCAGAAGAAAAGTCAATCTTAATGTCAGCAGAATTTGCCCGTGAGGGTGAAATGATACTCGTGGCATCCTTGAGAGGAATAGACAGCAACCTTCTTGAAGCGATGACCATAACAAAGGAAAAAAATATTCCGATAGCACTGATTACTTCCAATCCTAATTCTGATTTGATTAAACAAGCAGATATTACACTAATTTCAGCGGGCTTAACACATGAAGAATCTATCGGTAATATCTCACCACAAATTCCGATTTTGATTCAATTAGACATACTTTACGAACGTTATCTTCACCTGTTTTCTGATTCTGTAAAGAAATGGATGAAATCTGAAGAAATTTTACATAAAAATAAAAAATAAGAAGGTTAAAATATGAAAAAATTCCCTGAAGGATTTTTGTGGGGCTCAGCTTTATCCGGCCCACAAACTGAAGGTTATTCTCTAAAAGAGGGTAAATCTGCTTCTACATGGGATTACTGGTTTAAAGAAAACCCTGAAAGATTTAATGAAAACCAAGGACCGGAAACAACTTCTAATCTTTACGAAGATTACGCAGAGGATTGCCAACGGATGAAAGCTATCGGGCTTAATTCGATTCGTACCTCTATCCAATGGACACGACTACTTCCTGACGGTAAAACGCTCAACCCTCAGGCGGTTGATTTTTATAGAGATTATTTTACAAAGATGAAAGAAAATGGTGTCAAGCCAATAATTAACCTTTATCATTTTGATATTCCCATGTGGTTGATGGATAAGGGAGGTTGGGAAACACGAGAGTCTGTTGAGGCTTTTCGTTTTTATGCCCAAAAAGCTTTTGAATGCTTTGGTGATTTAGTCCATGATTGGACGACTTTCAATGAACCAATGGTTCATGTGGAGTGTGGTTATTTACAAGGCTTTCATTATCCTGCAATTGTAGATATCAAAAAAGCTGTTCAAGTGGCTTATCATACCTTAATGGCACACGTAAAAGCTGTTCAAACCTTTAGAAAACTTATGCCGCAAGGATCCATCGGTATTATTCTGAATGTATCTCCGAGCTATGCGCGCAGTCAGTCAGCAGCAGACTTAAAAGCTAAAAAAGCCGCTGATTTAGTCAATATAAAAAGCTTTCTTGATCCTGCGGTGCTTGGAAAACACAACAGCGATTTGGTTGAACTTCTCAAAAATAACCAACTCTTACCTGAAACATTGCCAGAAGATGAAAAAGATGTAGCAGCGAATACGGTAGACTTTATCGGTTTAAATTATTACCAACCGAGTCGCGTTCAAGCACCTGAGAAAGCGAGCTTCCCCGCCAAAACCTTAGATGATTTTTACCAACCTTATGATTGGCCTGAAAAGAAAATTAATCCTTATCGTGGCTGGGAGATTTACCCGCAAGCCATTTATGATGTAGCGATGATGATGAAAAAGGACTATCATAATCTTCCTTGGTTTGTCAGTGAAAATGGCATGGGTGTAGCTGATGAGGAGCGGTTTATGGATGATTCAGGCATGATCCAAGATGATTATCGCATTGAGTTTATGAAGGAGCATCTCAGTTACCTTCATCAAGCGATTGAAGAAGGAAGTAATTGCTTTGGTTACCATACTTGGACCTTTATTGATTGTTGGTCTTGGTTGAATGGCTATCGCAACCGCTATGGTTTTTATCGGGTTGATTTGGAAGAGGATTATAAACGTACCGTGAAAAAGAGCGGACTTTGGTATAAGAAATTAAGTGAGCGAAATGGATATGAAGAATAATGGACAGAATCTTGCCGTTTTTGATATTGGCGGAACAGCAGTAAAGTACGGTCTATGGGATGGAGAAAAAATCCTGAATAATGCTTCTTTTAAAACACCTCAAAGCTTCGAAATGCTTACTGCGAAAATGGGCAGTATCATCAAAGATTATCCACAGCTTAAGGGCATAGCGATATCGTCTCCAGGCGCTGTCAATACAGCGAAAAGAAGGATTGAAGGAATCAGCGCCGTACCCTATCTGCACAATCGTCCTATATTTGATGAAATTGAACAATGCTTTGACTTGCCGGTGGCTATCGAAAATGATGCCAATTGTGCAGGGATTTGTGAAATTGATTATGGTGCAGGAAAAGAAGCCCAGAATGCTGTTTTTTTGGTCATAGGTACAGGAGTAGGTGGAGCTATCTTCATTAACCGCAAGCTTTATAAAGGTGCGCATCTTTTTGCGGGCGAGTTCGGTTTGATGAAAAACACGAAGCATAAAACTTTTAGCGAAACCGGACCTTTGGTTAAAGCTGCGGAAACTTATTCCAAAGAGACAGGCCAGAAAATTTCAGGTAAGGAACTGTACGACTTAATGGATCAAAAAAATCTCCAAGCTACTTTACTTATCGAAAATATGCTGGAGATTATTTCTGATTATTTATATAATATCCAAGTTTCGCTTGATCCAGATACAATTATCATTGGTGGGGGAATGTCAGCGCGGAAAGATTTGCCAGAAATCCTCCAGAAAAAATTAGCAGAACGTCTTCAGAGGTACGATATAGTCCATATCTTGCCAAGAGTAGAACGTTGTCGATACATGAACCATGCAAATCTGATTGGGGCGGCTTTAAATTTTTACACTGTTTTCCCAAAAGCTCAGAGATGATTTGACAAAAAAACCAGCACTCTATATACTTAAAAGAAAAGGCTTTGTAGAGGTAAAGAATATGGCAAGCACTGATCGTGTAAAACAGATGAAATTTGAAACCGTTTATCCACTGTACTTGGAGAAAGTAGAGAAAAAAGGACGCACAAAAGAAGAACTGGATGAGATTTTGACTTGGTTGACAGGATACACGAATCCCAGCCAGCTCGCGGGAAGCTTGGGGCAATTGATTGAAAATCAAGCCTTTAATGACAATGCGCCTCTTATCACTGGGGTGATTTGCGGTGTTCGTGTAGAAGAAATTGAAGACAACTTCATGAAGAAGCTACGCTACATGGATAAGGTAGTGGATGAACTCGCCAAAGGAAAAAGCTTGGAAAAAATAAAAAGACTATAAACGGAGACAAACTATCGTTCATTCATTTTATATGATTTTGTAAATGTCACTCTTGCATTTGGTGAAGGAATTTGTTATCATAGAGGAACATTAATGAATATGAGTTCCCAAAGGGGAGTAGCGTCGGCGGAAGCCGAAACAAAGTCGTCATTTCGTGAGCCTTTTCTCACCGGCTTTGTTGACATGGATACGGCATGTTTAGCAAGACCTTTGCCAGATTTGGCAGGGGTCTTTTTGATACGCAGCTCTTAGCTGATACAGGATGATAGTTCTCACAGGAATTGCCGGCGCGTTTTATTAGCCAAAAATTATCATTTTTTGACTTTTAACTTCACAAAATGTACCTCTTATTTCCTCTGAAGAAGCTAATACTGTTGTCTGACTGACCCTCATATTCAAATATTGTAAAAAGGAGTTAGAATGGAATTCTACAACAAAGAAACTGACCTTGTCCTTGAAGAGGTGCAAGCTTCAGCTGAAGGGCTGACGGAGCAGCAAGTCAAAGAAAGACAAGCACGTGATGGTTTTAATGAACTTAAGAGCAAAGACAAGGTTCCCACTTGGAAAGTCTTCCTTGATACCTTTAAAGACCCGATGGTCATCGTCTTATTGATTGTAACGATTGTCCAGCTCGCCTTAGGAGAGGTGGTTGAAGCCATTATCATCCTAGGTGTAGTACTGATTAGTTCGATTGTGACGGTCATTCAGACGAAAAAGGCGGAAAGTTCACTGGACGCCTTGAAGCAAATCTCTGCTCCAAATGCTAAAGTTTTACGTTCTGGAGAGAAAATTACTATTCCTGCACGTGAATTAGTTGTTGGAGACCTTGTTCTACTTGAAGCAGGAGACTTTGTGCCTGCAGATGGGCGTATCTTGACCTGTAAGAGTTTGCGTGTTGAAGAAGGAATGCTTACAGGGGAGTCTGAAGCTGTTGAGAAAACAGATGAAGCCCTTGAGGGAGAACTTCCTTTAGGTGACCGTAAGAACATGCTTTACAGTGGCGCACTCACGGTATATGGTCGTGGTGAATTTGTCGTTACAGGTACAGGAAGCCAGACAGAAATCGGTAAGATTGCGACCCTGCTTGAAACTGCTGAAGATAAGCAAACTCCCTTGCAGCAGAAATTGGAGAAATTCAGTAAGCAATTGGGTATTGCTATCTTAATTCTTTCAGTAGCTATCTTTGGGATACAAGCTGCCCGCATCTTCTTTGCTGGTGACGGTGCAAATATTGAGGTGAAGATGCTAGATGCCTTTATGTTTGCGGTTGCAGTTGCGGTTGCCGCAATTCCAGAAGCACTTTCATCTATTGTGACGATTGTCCTTTCAGTTGGCACGAACAAGATGGCCAAGCAACATGCCATTATTCGTAAGCTACCAGCTGTTGAAACTTTAGGTTCAACAAGTGTTATCTGTACGGATAAAACGGGAACATTGACACAAAACAAGATGACCGTTGTTGACTACTTTTTGCCGAGCGGCAAAGAAGAAAGTTTTCCAGCTCAGCCTGATTCTTGGAGAAATGACGAAGCACTTCTCGTACAAGCGGCTGTACTTTGTAACGATTCAAATATAAATGAAGAGGGTCAAGAGTTGGGCGACCCAACCGAGGTGGCGCTTATTGCCTTTAGTAATAAAGTCGGGAAGCCTTATCAGGAACTGCGTGACGCTTACCCACGTTTGGCAGAACTTCCATTTGATTCGGATCGTAAACTCATGTCCACGATCAATCTTATTGATGATGAAAAAATCATGTTGACAAAGGGGGGGCCAGACGTTATGTTTGCCCGTTGCAGCAAGGTGCTTATCAATGGTCAGGTTCAAGAATTTACGGATGAACTCAAAGCGAATTTCCAAAAAGAAAACGAAGCTTTTAGTAACAAAGCCCTCCGCGTATTGGCTTATGCCTACAAACCTTTGGGACAGGATAAAGAAGTTTTAGATCTGGAAGATGAGAACGACCTTATCTTGATTGGTTTAACAGCCATGATTGACCCACCACGTGAAGCTGTATATGCTTCGATAGCTGAAGCGAAAAAAGCCGGCATCCGTACTGTCATGATTACAGGTGACCACAAAACAACAGCACGTGCCATTGGGCAAGAGATAGGACTCTTTGGTGAGAACGATATTGCGGTGACCGGTCAAGAGTTAGATGCTATGTCAGAGCAGGAGCTGGATGATAAACTGGCGAAAATTTCGGTCTATGCGCGAGTATCACCAGAAAATAAAATACGTATCGTACGTGCTTGGCAGAAAAAGTCTCATGTTACAGCTATGACAGGTGATGGTGTTAATGATGCGCCAGCCTTAAAACAAGCCAATATCGGTATTGCTATGGGGTCAGGTACTGACGTTGCTAAGGATGCATCTGCAATGATTCTGACAGACGACAACTTTGTATCGATTGTTAATGCAGTCGCTGTTGGTCGTACAGTTTATGACAATATCAAAAAATCTATCGGTTATCTTTTCTCTGGTAACTTGGGAGCAATTATCACGATTGTCTTTGCCCTCGTCATGAACTGGGCAAGTCCATTTACTGCTCTACAATTGCTCTTTATCAACTTGGTCAATGACTCAGTGCCAGCTATAGCTTTGGGAATGGAAAAAGCAGAACCAAATGTGATGAATAAAAAACCGCGTCCTTCTGATGAGGGAATCTTTGAAGGTGGTTTGATGGCCAGTGTCGCTGTTCGTGGAACTCTGATTGGTATTGCAGCGATTATTTCACAATATATTGGGATGCAGGTTTCAGATGAGTTAGGTGTTGCAATGGCCTTTACGACACTAATCTTGGCACGTAGCTTACAAACATTTACAGCGCGTTCAAACTCTCAAACTATCCTGTCTCTGGGACTCTTCTCAAACAAATACGTTTTGGGAGCAGTGGTCTTCTGTTTAGGACTTTATAGCCTGACCACTTTACCTTTCACACGTGAATTCTTTAGCATTCCTGCAAACTTTGACATGCACTACTGGTTGTTGGCGGCAGGTCTTGCTCTGGCAGCTCTGCTCATGATGGAAATCATTAAAGCCCTGCGCGTTTTCATCAGTCAGAAAAAAGCTAAAGTAAGTGTTAATAAATTAGGATAAAAGCATGTCTCCTCTTTTGTTTAAACAGTGAGTATGAGGAACTTTTAAGAGAGGGAGAACCTCCCAGCTATGGACTTTGTCATCTGTAGCTGAGAGGTTTTTTCATCCCCTGAAACTTCATTGAAGCCTTTGGCTTACTTGACTAAAAAATTTGTAAAAATCGATGAGGCTCTTGGATCATAAGTTATGAGTTGAGAAACTAAGGGAGAGCAGAAGCTGGCTTCCTATCTTTTCAAAACAATTGAAGTAAAAAAATACTGCAGAACTCGCCCCCAAAATATCACATATTCCAAAAGTCTCTTTTTGAGATAATTTATGAAATGTGGTAAAATGAGAAAGCTCAGGGCTCTATTTTGAGAAGAAAATAGAGTGAGAGAAAGTAAGTTTTCAGAAAAAAGCAAGAGAGACAGACTGCAAGAGAGGGCAAAAGATTACCCAAGAGAAGTGCAGGTGTTTTAGGAAGAAATAGGAAAAATAAAAAATGAGCTTATTTTTAGATACAGCTAAAATCGAAGTCAGAGCGGGTAAGGGCGGTGATGGTGCAGTTGCTTTCCGTCGTGAAAAATACGTACCAGATGGAGGCCCTGCTGGTGGCGATGGCGGTCGCGGTGGTGACATCATCTTCCGTGTTGATGAAGGTTTGTCAACACTGATGGATTTTAAATACAATCGTATTTTTCGTGCAAAATCTGGGGAAAAAGGGATGAACAAGGGGATGCACGGTCGCGGTGCAGAAGATTTGGTTGTCAAAGTACCGCAGGGCACGACAGTGAAAGATAATGAAACAGGTCAAGTCATTGTTGACTTGGTTGAACAGGGGCAGGAATTTGTCGTGGCAAAAGGTGGTCGCGGAGGGCGAGGAAATATCCGCTTTGCTACACCGCGCAATCCTGCACCGGAAGTTGCCGAAAATGGTGAACCCGGTGAGCAAAAATGGCTCATGCTTGAATTACGTGTCCTTGCTGATGTGGGCTTAGTAGGTTTCCCATCAGTTGGTAAGTCAACGCTCTTAAGTGTTGTCTCAAATGCACGACCAAAGATTGGCGCCTACCACTTCACGACAATTACACCAAATATTGGCATGGTTCAGGTTGGTTACGGGGACAGCTTCGTCATGGCCGATATGCCTGGATTGATTGAGGGAGCACACTCAGGTGCAGGTCTGGGGATTCAGTTTCTTCGTCATATTGAACGTACACGTGTCCTTCTGCATGTCTTAGATATGTCAGGTCTTGAAGGGCGTGATCCTTATGAGGACTATGTCACCATTAACAAGGAGTTGGAAAGTTACAATCTTCGTCTACTTGAACGTCCGCAACTGATTGTGGCGAATAAAATGGACATGCCAGAGGCGCCGGAAATTCTTGCGGACTTTAAGAAGAAATTAGCGGAGAATCTACCCGAAGGTCAGGAAATGCCCCAGATTTTTGAGGTGTCTGGCCTAACCAAAACAGGTTTGCAAGCTCTTTTAGCCCGTACAAGTGAACTTTTAGCCGAGACCCCTGAATTTTTGCTTTACGAAGATGAAGACTTCCTCGGTGAAGAAGCATATTATGGTTTTGAAGAAGAAGAACAACCTTTCCGCATCTCACGGGATGATGATGCCGCTTGGCGTCTATCTGGTGCCAAACTTGAAAAACTGTTCAAGATGACCAACTTTGATCGTGACGAGTCGGTTATGAAGTTCGCACGGCAGCTTCGATCGATGGGAGTGGATGAGGAACTCCGTGCTGCTGGTGCGCGTGATGGTGATCTGGTTCGTATCGAGAAATTTGAGTTTGAATTTGTAGATTAAAAGTTTGGGAGGTTGATGTGGGCTTCAAGATTATTTCTGACCGTGATGAAAACGGTGAGTTTATCGCTTCCGCAGAGTTTTGGACAGATGAACGGATTGATGCTTTGATTAAGAAATATAATCCTTCAGGAAAACTCCGTCTCTCCAAAGCTGCACAAGAAGCAGACAAAAAAGAAGACGAATAAAATGAGTAAAAAGAGTGCCTAGTGAAGCACTCTTTTTTTTGTAGATTATTTTAGAAAATAAAGTGCACGATAGAGCAAGACAATTTTTATACTCATCTTCCGACTCCTTCTTTAGGAAAAGAGAACTTGTATTTCTAGAAACTTTATGTGATTGAACTTCACTGATATTTAGGGTAACATTCCAAGTAGAAGTAAATATTTTCAGCTGAAAGAACTAAAGGAGGTTATCTTTTGAGAAAAAACAAAATATTTTCTATCGTACTCATCGCTTTTACTTTTGGTATTTTAGGAGCTTTGACAGCTTCAACGACAGTAAAAGCAGGAGTTTTGGATATTGATACAAGTCAGTATGAGCCTACTGGAAATCCAAATGTAAGCTATCCACAAATCAGTATACGGACCAATCGGACACCGGAACGCACGAATATAACTGATATTGTCAGGCTTGCAGATGAAGCAGCAGCAAAGTATCCGGTTGGAGACAGTGCACATCGTTCAAAGGCTGTAACAAAGATGCTTATTTCTTACTTTGGGAGCGGTAGTCTAGGGCATACTTGGATTGTTGTTTTCCATAGTAATAAACCTGGTGATTACACTTCTTATGGTTTTCACGAGGTCTTTGGATGGGTGAAAAATGGAAGCTCATACTTTACAGATGACAGTGCGGGAAGAAAGTTTGCGGTTGAAAAGACCTTGCCGCTTGGAGATGACAAAACAAGCTGTGAAAATATCGAAAAGACGATTATGCCACAGCTCTCAGAGGAAAGTGTTGCTATCGCTCGGATGATGGGAGTATATGTTTTTTGGCCAAGTAGGGGCGCTTACTCTCCTCTTGGCAACTGCGCATGGGCTGCGGGGAACTTGTGGAATGCAGTAACAGGCGATAACTTAAAATTTGAGCAAGAGTTTGACGGAGCGGCTCATGCAAGTGACTGGGGCATGCCATTTTTAAATGGTGTAACGAAGATTGCCGATCCTGGAATGGCAGCTGAAGGTATGGTCAAATAGCAAAGTAGTAGAAGAAAAATAAGAATGGATATGCCCTATGATTTTAAAGAAAACAGGAGCAGTTTTAACTGGCGGTCTTTTGGTGCTTGGCATTGCTTTGCCATTAGGCAATGTTGACTCAAAGAATGTGGCTGCCAAAGATGTAAACTGTCCTAGAAATAGTGAATGTCTAAACAAACAAACAAACAAACAGTCTCAATGGAGAACTTAGTCCTAAAATTGATGAAAAACTTGAAAAACTGGCCATTGCACATTCTTACAGTATGTTTGCAACTGGACAAGCGACAGGTGGTACCATCGGTGCTGCAGAGTCAAAACCAATAAATGCGAGTGATCATCCCACGCTTTCCATGAACAGTGATATGAGGCTCAAAGAGGGCGAAGCTCTTGCAGCGCATTCTTCTCATTTTACTAACGATACAAATAACGTGCAAAACATTGACACCCCTTCTTTCAGTTTCGAGACGTCTGATTCGATTACAACAACAACGATTCATTCTGTCAATACAGGGATGTCTGCACAAGAGCATTTCCTATTTCCAAGTATTGGAGGAATAGGGGTTGCTAATGTAAAGTTTAATGTAGAGTATACGTACACAACGGGATATGAAAAAACAAAGTCTAAAACGATTATTTGGAAGGTTCCTTCCTCATCGATTCGCCTTGAACCACATACAAAAGTTCGAGTAGATTGGTTTCTTAGAACCACAGAAGCTTCTGGTACGATTAAGCTTCAGGATAAGGTCAAGGCACAGATTCCATACAAAACTGATTTAGAGACAGGTACAATCTCAACACATGGGCTTGGTAAGGTCATTGCATCGGAAGACTTGCTAAGTAATAGATATTGGAACATGTTCATGAAAGAAAGCAGAAGTAACTGGCAGCAAGTCAACAATAACACTGCGCTTTACAACATGGGGGTAGGGAGCTACCACGCCAAGTATGGGACGGAACTTTATTTCGTGATAAAAGAGATTGAGGATGATGGTACAAGCGGACCTGTAATTTACGAAGCACCTGTAAAGGCTGAAGCTACATAGTTGTGAAAGAAAAGAGCTGTCAGAATTTGTGCAGAGGAGGTATTTGACTTGAATTTGCTTTTTTATCTTGTTAAGCTAAGTGGAAGAGGAAACAAGAAGGAGAAGCAGATGACGGTAAAACTTTTTATTGCACAGACATTAGACGGCTACATCGCAGACAAGCAGGATAATCTTGATTGGTTGATGACAGTTCAAGGGAAAGGAGATAATGGCATATCTGCCTTTCTTTCCTCTATTGATATTATTCTTATGGGAAGTCGGACCTATCAGTGGCTTTTGGATCAAAAGTTGGAGACTTGGCCTTATGAAGGCAAAATGACCTATGTTTTCTCTAAAAAGAACTGGGAGGACAAAGGCAATATTAAATTTGTTCATCCGTCACAACTTACAGACTTCGTTCAGGGGCTTCAGGGAGAAATTTGGTTGATTGGTGGTGGCCAACTCATCAAAACTTTTTTGGAAGCTGACTTGATTGATGAATATAGGATAACGACTGCTCCGGTTCTTCTTGGTGAAGGAATTCCACTTTTCCCCCAAGGCGATTATGCAGCAGACTTAGAATTCCAAGGAAGTACAATCTATGGACAGTTTGTAGAACTGGCTTATAAGCGAAAAAAGAATAGAGAATAAAGAAAACTCAGTAAACTCTGATATGAGAAGCTGAGTTTTTTTGTGCAACAAGTAATGTGCCAACCCTATTTTTCTCATCAAACACTCATTT
>NZ_DKXK01000083.1:0-7830 GCF_002492185.1 Lactococcus sp. UBA7128 | reverse complement strand
AAGTATATTGTACACATTAAGTAATACAATATACATATTATATAATGTTATTGTAATCTTTTTCTTATCAATTTCAAAATGATATCTTTACGAAAATAAAAAGAGAGGCAAACCTCTCCTCATAGAATATAAAAAAACAATGGACAAATTCCATCATTTGATATTACTGAGCTTTACAAATTTATCCACCTTGTAGGCCACATAAATCCTGCGCCCCAGAAGAAAACTTGCAATAAAGAACCAAAACCATTGGGCTGCAAAAAAGGAGATGGAGAAAATCCATGCTTCAATAATTGTCCCAAGTATAAAAGAATAAAATCGTGATTTTAACATAGCTTTATTATAACACAGCTTGCTAAAGAAAGGGGAATTAACGTGAGAACTTTCTCAATAGCTCCTAGCAAAAACAGGAGAATTTTGTTAAAATAGGGTGCTATGGAAAAACTTAAAAACTTCGTAAAAACCGAGGCTTTTACCTATCTGGTCTTTGGTGTCTTGACCACTCTGGTTTACTACGTCTTTATGCAAGCAAGTTTCTACCTGCTTAACCAACCTGGAATAAATGCTGGTGCAATTTCTGAGGCTATCGGTCAGATTGTCAGCATCATTTTTGCTTTTTTTACAAATAAAATCTGGGTTTTTAAGCATCAATCAAATCATATTTTTCTTGATTTTCTTAACTTTGCTGCTGGTCGTCTGTTCTTCATGCTTCTGGCTATCTTTCTTAAATGGTGGTTTATCGATACGCATCCAGAAATCTTGATGAACCTCCTTCACCTTAAAAAACCAGTTGTGGTTCTTGTGCTTTCACTCGCAATTCAAATCCTTAACATCATTTTGAATTACTTTTACTCTAAATTCATTGTTTTTCGAAAAAAATCCAAAGTCTAAAGACAAATGCCCCGTTTAAGTGATATTCTACACCCCTAACGTTAGACAGAATCTAGCATTAGCGGTGTTTTTCTATGGAATTAAGTTATGACTTTATTTTATTACTCGTATGAATACACGTATTAAAACTAAAAGGACTTCGCTCTGTACTATAGAGAGCCAAATCCCTTATTTAAATTATTTGTTCAACTTTTGAGAAGCAGTACATCTTACTTTCTAATATCTCTGATAAAGGCCACAATCTCTCCTCGTCGGGTTTCAATCTGTCCAAAAGATTTTTTCTGATAAGTTGCATTTAAAGCAGTCCCCACAATCAAAACCTTTGCTATAAATATAAACCAAATCATCAAACCAAAAATGAGCACAGAACCGACCAGCTTGAAGTCACTCATCTGGCTTAAAGCACGGCCCAGATAAGCTCCGAAAAAGTGAGGCAGGGCTACTAGGACCAGAGTAGAAAAAATCGTCCCTGGCATAATATACTTTAGCTTATGTATCTTTACATTAGGTAAAACAAAATAGAGTAAAATCAAAGATACAAATACAATAATAATCACAACAGGCAAGGTCGCTGTTTGCAAGGTGCGATAAAGTCTATCGTCAAAGGCAAACAAATGCTCATGTATGTAGGCTAGCACCAGCTGCCCAAATGTCGAAATTAAGATCGTCAAAGAGAGTAAAGTCATAAGTCCTAAGCCCACAACCATCCCAGTGATTCGGCTGAGGATGAAGTCACGGTGCTGCGAGACTTCATAGGCTTTATTCATGGCCATCTGCAAGGTAGCTAATGCTCTTGAAAAAGTCCAAAAGCCGGCTAAAACAGAGACAGAAAGTAAACCTGTGTTAGGATTCTCCAAAATATTCCGAATAAATCCCGCACTCATTTCATAGATTTGTTCGGGAATCTGCTCACGCAGAACATTCAATATCAAATCTACATCAAGATTTAAGAAGGGAAGGAGATTGGCAAAAATCAAAAGTAAAGGAAAAATAGATAGAAGCAAGTAATAAGCCACAGCGATACTTGATAAAGACAGCTCTGAACTTTTGTAAAAGCTCATAAAATCTTTTAAGGGTTGCCAGGACAAAACCCGCTTAAAAAAAGCTTTCATACACTATTTCTCCTTTCTTTTTATTTTCATAATGCTCAGTAGGTACCTTCTTCTCCTTGACTTGTCAGAATAACTGGACCATCTTTGGTAATGACAAACTGATGTTCAAACTGGCAGGATAAGCCACCATCCAAAGTCTTATGCATCCAGCCTGTTTCCATATCCGTGTCAATTTTCCATGTTCCTGTATTAATCATCGGTTCAATAGTCAAGACCATCCCTTCACGTAAGCGTAAACCACGTCCTGCTTTACCATAGTGAGGTACTAAAGGGTCTTCATGGAATGTTGGTCCCATCCCGTGACCGACAAGATCACGGACAACACCATATCCACGACTTTCAGCATGCTCTTGAATCGCCGCACCGATATCACCGATACGGTTGCCTACAACAGCTTGCTCAATACCAAGATAGAGGCATTCGCGGGTTACATCCATAAGCTTTTTGACTTCTTCTGAAGGCGTGCCCACCGCATAAGCCCAACAACTATCAGCGATAGCTCCGCTAAAACCTACTGTATATTTTTTCATCTCAGCAACATTATCAAAGTCCAACTTTGAAACATCCACGGAACCATCTTCAACCATGCCTAACACCATATCCACCTTAATAAGATCACCCTCTTTTAACTTCAGATGACGGGGAAAGCTATGTGCAACTTCATCATTAAGAGAACAGCATGTCGCATATGGATAATCCATGATTGAGCCATCGACACCAATCTGTAGCGGCAAGGTATTTGTTTCCTTGCAAACCTTGCGTACATATTCTTCGATTTCCCACATGTCAATACCGGGCTTTATCAAATCACGTAAACCAATATGAATACTGGCGAGCAAAGAGCCCGCACGATCCATTTGATCTATTTCACGTTGAGATTTTAATGTAATCACTCTTTTTACCTTCTCCTAAATATTTCTCTAATCACAATGATACTCCTATTTTATCATAAAAATACTGGGGTAGAAAGTCTGAAAAAATGCATGGAAGCTGATTTTTCTTGAATTTCTTGATATAATCTTGTTATATAAATTTCACAAGGGAGCAGAAAATGGCTTTAGCAAAAGTAGTTTATGCAAGTATGACTGGCAATACACAAGAAATTGCTGAAATTGTTACTGATAAATTGGAGGAGTTGGGGCTTGATGTAGACCTAGACGAATGTACCTCCGTGGATGCCGATGAGTTTGAAGATGCTGATCTTTGTATCGTTGCAACTTATACTTACGGCGATGGTGAACTACCAGACGAAATCGTAGATTTCTATGAAGACTTAAAAGAGGTTGATCTTTCTGGAAAAGTTTTTGGCGTCTGTGGTTCAGGTGATACCTTTTATGATGATTTCTGTATCTGTGTAGATATGTTTGAAGAACAATTTGCACTCACAGGTGCTGAAAAGGGAGCGGAGTCTGTCAAGGTTGATTTGAATGCTGAGGATGAGGATATTATTAATCTTGAAGCTTTTGCTGAAACATTGGCAGCTAAGGTGCAGTAATATAAAAACTTGCGATAAATCGCAAGCTTTTTTGTTCTCATAAACTAAACATAAGAATCCCTGCAGCAACAGCAACATTCAAAGATTCTGCCTGGCCAAACATTTCAATATGAATCAGTTTATCTGCAGCACTTACTGCTGTGGAGGTTACTCCTGATCCCTCATTTCCCATAACTAAAGCAAAATTTTTTTCTACTGATAGTTCTTTGTAACTCACAGAGTCTTTTGACAAACTCGTCACATAAAGGGGAATATTGGCTGCTTGTAAGTCTGTAAAATCTTTTATATGCCAGATTGGGATGTGGAAGTTGCTTCCTTGCATACTCCGCATCACTTTTGGTGCATAAACATCAGCTGTGTCTCCCAAACAAAGAACTGCTGAAAATCCTGCTGCATCAGCGGTACGAATCATCGTGCCTACATTTCCAGGATCTTGAACGTTTTCTAAAACCAAGAACTTTCCTTGATCAAGCTGAATATACTCCTTTTTACGCACGACTTCAGCAACCACTCCTTGAGGTGTTCCAGTATCCGACAAGCTCTTCAAGACTTCCGAGCTGACAAGGACAACATTATCCAGATGTTCAACTTCTTTGTGCTTATCTTCTTCCACAAAAATTTGCAAAATCTCAGCTCCAGAATTTACAGCCTCTTCGAGCAGGTGAAAGCCTTCTATGAGATAAGAATTTTTACGATATTTTTTCTTTGTGAGTAACTTACGCGCTGCCTTAATTTTTTTATTGTCTTTTGCTCTTATAATTTCCATTTGTTATAATTATATCATACTATCTATCACTGCACCTAAGAGCACTTATGTGCCTTATTCAATAAATTTTAGTTTCCTACAGGGGGAAGAACGATGTACAAAGTTAAAATAATTGCTCACGGACAGGTACAAGGTGTTGGTTTTCGCTATGGAACCGTCCTTATCGCACGGCAGCTGGGGTTTAAGGGACGTGTTTGGAACAATGCAGACGGTACTGTGGGACTGTTTGTTCAAGCGGATAATCAAGAAACATTAAAAATCTTTGAAGAAAAACTTCGTCAAGGTCCGACTCCCTTTGCTTCTGTTGTTAAACTTGATGTCTTTTCTACAGACTTCAATGATTTTCAAAATTTTGATATAAAATATTAAGTTTTTGTATGCGTCATGGTGGTAAATGAAATTTCACTGCCATTTTATTTTAGTTTTAAGCAGACACTTGGGTTAGAAGTTCATACAGGTTGCCTTACTTACAGTGTACTTTTATTTCGCGAGATTTTTTTATAAGTTCGGAAGGGAATATCAGACAGACACATATCTGCGCTGCTCTCTACAGAATAAACTACGGATGAAAAAAATGAACCACTGAGCAGAACCGAAAAATATAGGTTTCTCTTGTCTGCTTTATGGTTCATTTTATTCTTTGAATGTGTTGAGTTTATAGATTTTAGCTCATGTTGGATAGGTCAGCTTCCATGCTCTGCTCTACTGTCTACCAATTGAAAAGATCGAGCAGCATCAAATGCCATTTGACCTCATTTGCATAATACATATTTCCACCATTAACATAGAGCTTTCCTCCACTGTTCATCAGTGAATCCACTGTCACATGATAATAGGTTTCACCTGTTGTATTTCCTAAACTCGGAGCCACAACGGTACGCGAATACTTCTCTGCCAATTCTAGATTGTTTTTTCCGCCATTTTTAGCCACATAGTCTATATAGGATTGACCAAAATTATAAGCTTGCACACCTGTCCAGATGTCTACTTTTTTATCTTCGGCATACTCTAAAACCTTGCAAAGATTTGCTACACCTTGTTGTATGCTCTCGTCTTCAGTTAAAATACTGTTTCGGTCTCCATTTAAGCTTTCGCTTGACTGCATAACATCTGCTGCATTCCCTTTTGTCTCTGTATAAATAATGGCCAACGCCAACCTCGTATCACCTTCTAGTCCTTGAGCTTTAAGTGTTGCATCAACCGCCTTTTCATACTTCATCACATTTTTTACATTTGTATAAGTTCTATGCGCATAAAAAACTGCTCCAACTACTACTACAAGTAGTGTGAGCTTGATAAAGAGCTTCAAAATTTTCAACATTTGTCTATTACCTAATCATTCTTTCTGATGGCCGTACTTCAACTTCAGTTTGTACTTCTGCCATCTTGTCATGTTAAAAACTTCTCTAGCATGTCCACCTCTTTACTTATCACTGTTCATATTATTCTTTATCCGGTGGAAGTCTTGTTAAAAAAGTTGTACCTATATTCTAGACCAAAGGAAAGGTCTTTGTCAAATTTAATGCAAATTGACGTACTTCTTGGAGTGTTACTTCGTCATCTTTATTTGACAGTGCTTTAACAATCATTTGAGCAATCTTACGACTTTCTTCTTCTTTCATCCCGCGACTCGTAATTGCTGCTGCTCCGATACGTACACCACTCGTTTCAAAAGGACTGAGTTTTTCTCCTGGAACCGAATTTTTGTTAAGCGTAATGTTGACCGTGTCTAAAAGATTTTGCGCTTCTTTGCCGTTAATTCCTAACTCTGTTACCTTCACTAAAAACAGATGATTATCTGTTCCATCTGAAACAACGTGTAAACCTGCTCGTCTAAACTCATCAGCCATAGCTGCTGTATTTTTCAACACTTGTCCGATATAATCTGTAAATTCTGGCTCTAAGGCTTCTTTAAAAGCAATCGCTTTAGCCGCTATCACATGCTCCAATGGTCCACCTTGTAAACCCGGAAAAATTGCACTGTTAATTTTTTTTGCCAAATCTGCATCATTTGTGAGAATCAGACCACCGCGTGGCCCACGCAAGGTTTTGTGTGTTGTAGAAGTCACGACATCTGCGTAAGGGAGTGGACTTGGATGGTGTCCAGTAGCCACAAGACCAGCGATGTGAGCCATATCTACCATCAATTTAGCACCAACTTTATCTGCAATTTCCCGGAATTTTGAAAAATCTATAATCCGTGAGTAAGCCGATGCTCCAGCAATGATAAGTGATGGACGATGTTTTTCAGCTTGTGCTTCAATTTCTTCAAAGTCCAGTAATTCTGTTTCTGGATGAAGACCGTAAGAAACGAAATTATACATTTTGCCAGAAAAATTAACTTGTGAACCGTGAGTCAAATGCCCACCAGCATTCAAGTCCATTCCTAGCACAGTATCTCCTGGTTCTATGAGTGCCATATAGGCTGCTGCATTGGCTTGTGATCCTGAGTGCGGCTGCACATTCGCAAACTCAGCATGGAAAAGCGCTTTTGCACGCTCAATAGCCAAATTTTCCACCACATCCACAGCTTCTGTTCCACCATAGTAACGCTTTTCAGGATAACCTTCTGCGTACTTATTGGTTAAGACAGATCCTTGCGCTGCACGTACTGCTGGGGATACGATATTCTCAGAAGCAATTAATTCAATCGTCTTCTGTTGACGTGTTTCTTCTGCATGAATAGCAGTCCAAAGTTCTGGATCAAGCGCTTCAAAATTATATATTTCCATATATGTCTCCTTTGCCATATGCGTTGCTCTCTCTAATTTTGTTAATAAAGGCGCAACTTTTGTACATCTTCCATTATATCTAAAGCAAAAGACTGAACCAAATGATTTGTTTAAACAATTTCAGATAATTCTGGAACTGCATCAAGGAGCTCTTTCGCTGTAATCGCTCCTTGTCGTAAAATTTTGGGTTTATCTGTAGAAAGATCTAGAATAGTTGTATCTAGGCCGTAAACACTGTCATCTTGAATAGAGACTGCCGCTTTATCCAAGATATCTGTCGTTAACTCATTATAAAATTGTGGGCTAGGGGCTCCTGTTAGGTTTGCTGATGGCCCAACTAGGACACCTAAAGCTTTAATCACTTCTTGTGTTGCTCGGACGGAAGGCATTCGAAACCCTACTGTGCTCTTGCCAACATGAATCCACTCAGGTACTTCTGAACTTGCTTCTAAAATAATCGTCAACGGTCCTGGAAGAAAAGTTTTCACTAGTTTTTCTAAATATAGAGGTTGGTGGGTTGAGTATTTCAAAATCTTATTGTAGTCTGCCACATTCATGTTTAGTGCCTTATCAACGGGGCGTCCTTTTACAGCATACAATCTTTGTACAGCTGCTTCGTTTGTTGCATCAGCAAATATACCATAAACTGTCTCAGTAGGTAATACAGCTAGCTCTCCTGCTTTTAAAACTTCTATTGCTTTTTCAACTGTCATTTTATAATTTCCTCTCCATGTAGCCTTTGACTTTAAGTAACACTTCTTTATCATAAATGGGAGAGACCTAATAGTCAACAAAATCGTTTTTTTATTTTATCTTGAATAGTCAAGTTAAGTG